>NZ_FQUR01000008.1 GCF_900129115.1 Thermoanaerobacter uzonensis DSM 18761
AGGTGCACAGCTGGGTAGCCAAGTTCGGAGTGGATAAACGCTGAAAGCATCTAAGCGTGAAGCCCGCCTCAAGATTAGGTTTCCCACCCGAAAGGGGTAAGACACCTCGAAGACCACGAGGTAGATAGGCCGGGGGTGTAAGAGTGGAAACACTTTTAGCTGACCGGTACTAATCAGTCGAGGACTTGACCTTTGGCTTTGTGCAGTTTTGAAGGTCTAGATTTCCGGTGGCGATAGCGGAGGGGAAACACCCGTTCCCATTCCGAACACGGAAGTTAAGCCCTCCAGCGCCGATGGTACTGCTTTCGCGGAAGAGTAGGTCGCTGCCGGTAAAATTTTATACATTATTTAAAAAGAGGTAGTCTGTTTTTAAAATGGACTATCTCTTTTCTGTTTTTTCATGCTATAATAAATTAAAAATTTCTTTGGAGGGTTTTGGCCGTGTTAAAAAGTAATAGAATTGAACTTGTTCCATTTGAGAGTAAATATTTTGAAAAATTTGTAGAGTTTCGGAATAGTGATGATAGTAGAAATTTAATGATGCCTGGTATACCATATCCTGTCACAGTAGAAACTGTTGCAGAAAGGTGGAAAACAAAAAAAGATCCAAAAGAAAATGGAGAATTTGCTATAATACTTAGGAGCACAGGTGAATATATAGGAAATGTTTCATATAATAATGTGGACTGGAAAAATAGAAATTGTGAGATTGCGATAATGATTGGGGAAGAAAAACACAGAAATAAAGGCTATGGGACGGAAGCTTTAAATTTACTACTGGATTTTATTTTTAATGAATTAAATTTACATCGAGTAGAGTTAAGGGTTTATGATTTTAATGAGAGGGCAATAAAAAGTTACGAAAAATGCGGTTTTAAAAAAGAAGGACTATTGAGAGAAGTAGTATATAAACATGGTAAGTACATAAATGAATATGTAATGGGAATTTTAAAAGAGGAGTTTATTAATACAAACAATTATTACCAGGGAAATAATAACAATAATAAGTGAACAAGGAGGATAACTGTGAGAGCTTTCGTTGGAATTGATATAGGCGAAAAAACTATAGAGCAGATAGTGAGATTTCAGGAAACATTAAAAAATTATACTGTAAAAGGGAGATGGACTTATAAAGATAACTTCCACATCACATTAAAATTCTTAGGGGAAATAGAAATAGAGGCTATTTCTAAAATAGAAGATGCGGTAAAAGTTGCAGTAGAAGGCATCAGCCCCTTTTACATACGACTTTCAGAAGTAGGATTTTTTAAAGGTAATAAGGAGATGAGAGTTCTGTGGATAGGAACAGAAGAAAGTGAATTTCTAAATAAATTGCATCACAATATAGATAAAGAATTATATAAAATAGGATTTGCAAAAGATGAAAGGAAATTTACTTCACACATTACTATTGCCAGAGACATACGTTTAAGCATTGACATAGAAGAAGTAAATAATATTTTTGAAAAACAAGAGAAAGAGGCTATTTTAGTAGATACAATTTTTTTATATGAGAGCGTTATACAAGAAAATAGAAGAAAATATATTCCTATATTTAGTGTGCCTTTAAAATAAGAAATAAGATGCCTAAAAAGTATTTCAGACTGTAGACAAACTTTCGTAAAGGAGATATTTTGCATAAGGAGCGACTTGTTACAAAGCGGTAACAAAACTTAGCAAGACCGAGGGTGGAGGCAGGGTCGAAGCCATGGATGGCGAAGACGGGCACCTGAGGCAAGGAGGCCGATTGTGCCCGGTACCCTGCCGGAGCCCGAAGGCCGAGCTTTAGTTTTGTCGCTTTGGAACATCGGAGCGACGATGCAAAATATCTCCTTTGAATATTTTTTAACTTTGTCAACAAACTGTAAGATGCCTAAAAAGCATCTTACTCTGGATTTACATAAAGGGTCTTTTGGTTTGTATATATTACAAAACCTGGTTTTGCGCCAGAAGGTTTTTTTACATATTTTTTTAAGGTATAATCAACAGGTACATTTGAAGAATTTTTCGCTTTGCTATATTTGGCGGCTAATTTTGCAGCTTCAATAAGAGTTGTTTCAGGCACAGATTTGTTATTTGTCTTTATTATGACGTGGGACCCTGGTATGTCTTTTGTGTGAAGCCATATATCGTTAGGATTTGCGAATTTTAACGTTAGATAATCGTTTTGAGTGTTGTTTTTTCCTATATATATGTCGAAACCGTCTGAAGATACTACATGCAATGGTTGAGAAAGAGTTTGCCGTGATATTTTTTTCTTTTGCTGCTTATGTATATACCCTTGTTCAGATAGTTCATTTTTTATTTCCTCTATTTCTGATGGTAATGTACAATTTTCCAAGTTCACTAGTTGACCTTCTAAATAAGTTATTTCCTCAAGAGTATCGGATATTTGTTTTTCTATTATTTTATTGGCATTTTTTAACTTGCTGTATTTTTTAAAGTATCTTTGGGCATTTTCTGAAGGGGAATATTTTTTGTCAATGGGTATTTCAATTTCTTCGCCAGTGTAATAGTTTATAGTTTTGAAGCTTTCCATTCCTTTTTTTAGAAGGTGCATATTTGCTGTTATAAGTTCACCGTAAAGTCTAAAAGTGTCAGCATTTTTTGCTTCGTTTAATTCTTGTTGAAGCTTATCTAGTTTGTTATAAAGTTTTTCTAAATTGTTGTTGATGATTTTTCTTAAATCCGAGGACCTTGCTTGCAAATTTATTATATTTGCTTTTTCACTGAAAAATTTACAAGCAGCTTGGTTTACTGTAGGGAAAAAAGTTTTTGTAATATATTGAGTCAAATCAATACAAGAAAAGTCAATTACTTCATTTTCCTGAAAAGCAATGCAGGGTTTTAAATTTAAGATTAAAACATCTTCATATATTTTTTTTATGTGTTGATATAGATTTTCAATTTGCTCATCTTCTATTGATTCTACAAATCTGTCAGATACATTACATCTAAAAGCAACTTCTCTTGCTAAAGTGGGGCTAAATCCTTGTAGAATATCTACTAGAGTTTTTTCAATTTTTTTTGATTTGTAGTTGTTAACAGCTTCTTTAAAAGAAGGTAGCGAGAGATTATTTATATTTAACTTTTCCTGCAGTGGTGGGTAGACATATTGCCTCCCAGGTAGTACTTCTCTTACTTTACTCATATCGGAATATACTCTTTTTATGCTATCTATTATCGTTTGAGTAGCTTTGTCAATTAATATGATATTGCTGTGTCTTCCCATTATTTCAATAATTAGAGTTTTAATTGTTTGATTTTCTAATTCGTCTTTTGTTTCTATATCGATTTTTATTATTCTGTCAAATTCTACTTGTTTTATATCTATTATCCTGCCGTTTTGAAGAAATTTTCTTAAAAGCATGCAAAACATTGGAGGCTCAGCAGGATTTTCTTTATTTTCTTCTGTAAGATATATTCTTGGATAATTTGCATTAGCAGACAATAACAGTTTATAGTTTTTACCTTTATTTCGTATTATAAAGATTAATTCTTCTTTTTCAGGTTGATATATTTTATCAATTCTTCCACCAATAATTTCTTCTTTTAATTCTTTTGTTATTGCATGTAAAGTTATGCCGTCCAAAGCCATAGTTATAACCTCCAGATTCTATTGTATATAAAAAGTATACCATGAAATCGAAGGGTTTAATAGTGAAAAATTGATTGTATTGATTTTAGTTGTAACATTTGTTACAATAAAACAAGATGTAAAAATAGGAATTAAAGTTTAATTGCCATAAGTAGAAAATTGAAAAGCAAGAGAAAGAGATAGAGGAGGTGAAAAATTGAAGTGGTTACTTTTTGTGTATAAGGTCCCGAGTGATTCTTCTACAGCTAGAGTTACTATATGGAGAAGAATAAAAAAAATCGGTGCTTTGTATTTACAACAGTCTGTATGTATTGTACCTTACGTGGAAAGGTTTTTAAAAGAAATAGAGAAGCTAAAGGATGAAATTAAAGGCTTTGGAGGAGATTTTAAAGCCTTTGAAGTAGTGGCCCTTGATGAAGAAATAGAGAAAGATGTGATAGAACAATTTAATCATCAAAGGAGGGAAGAATATAGTGAAATAAAGGAACAATGTGAAGAGTTTTTTAAAGAGATTGAAAAAGAGATAGCAAGAAAAAATTTTACTTTTGCAGAATTAGAGGAAAATGAAGATGAGTTGAATAAGTTATATAAGTGGTTTGAAAAAGTAGCCCAAAGAGATGTGTTTGAGTGTGAAATAAAAAAAGAGGTTGAGAAATTATTAGAAAAAGCCAGTCGAGACTTTGAATATTTTGCTTCATTGGTTTATGAAAATAATAAAGAGTGAAGGGAGGCATTTTAATTGTTAAATGTAATTATTTTGGGGTTGACAAGTCTTCTTACAGATATATCTACTGAAATGGTATATCCTCTGATTCCACTTTTTCTCACTTCTCAACTTGGGGCAAGTCCGGCAATAGTAGGGATTATTGAAGGGTTTGCAGAAAGTCTAGCTAGTATACTTAAGGTTTTTTCAGGGTACATATCTGATAAAGTAGGTAAAAGAAAACCTTTAGCTATAGCTGGATATTCTTTTTCTACTATAGGAAAAATGTTTTTGTATTTTGCTACTTCATGGGGATGGGTTTTTTTAGGTAGAACCAGTGACAGATTTGGAAAAGGAATACGAACAGCTCCAAGAGATGCTTTGATTGCTGAAGCTGTAGATAAAGAAAACATTGGGAGAGCATATGGACTTCATAGGGCATTGGATACTTTAGGCGCAACGATTGGAATTACTTTAGCGTATTATTTTTTGACTTCTTATAAAGGGGATTATAAAGCAGTTTTTATGTATTCTCTGATACCAGCTTTTTTAGGAGTTATTGTGCTGTTTTTTGCTAAGGAAAGCACGGTAAAACATGAACTTTCAAAAAAACTTTCATTTTCTTGGAAAAGTCTTGATAGACGTCTTCAAATGTTTTTAATAGTTATTTTAATTTTTGCCTTAGGCAATTCTTCTAATCAATTTTTACTTTTGAGAGCAAAAAATGTGGGCTTTAGCGATTCGGATGTTATACTTTTGTACTTGGTGTATAATATTGTTTACATGATATTTTCATATCCAATGGGAAGATTATCTGATAAGATAGGGAGAAAAAAGCTTCTCATTATGGGTTATTTCTTTTATGGAATAGTGTATTTAGGATTTGCAATTTTGGGTTTTAAAACTGCTATGTGGGTGTTATTCTCTGTCTATGGTTTATACATCGCTTTGACTGAGGGTGTTGAAAAAGCTTTAGTTGCGGAAATTTCTCCACCTCATTTAAAAGGTACAGTTATAGGGCTTCATGCTACTTTTACAGGCATTGGCCTTTTACCGGCTTCTTTTATAGCAGGGGTACTTTGGGATACATTGGGAGTAACTGCACCTTTTTATTTTGGTGGAATTATGGGAGTTTTGGCTGCTATTGGCCTTATGATCGTTTTATGATTGTTTTCCTCACATTTTCTTAAAATATCTAACCAAATTAGCCTTTTTTGTGTTATAATATCCTTGAAGATTAGAAAATGGAGTGATATGGGTGAAATTTACTAAAATGCATGGATTGGGAAATGACTTTATAGTAATTGAGGCTCTAGAAAATGTAGATTATAGTGAATTAGCTATTAAACTTTGTGATAGGCATTTTGGTATAGGTGCGGATGGTCTTTTAGTTGTTGAGCCTTCAGGAATTGCAGATATTAGGATGAGGATTTTTAATGCAGATGGTAGCGAAGCAGAAATGTGCGGTAATGGTTCTAGATGTTTTGCAAAATATATTTATGAAAGAGGGATAGTAAAAAAAGAGAAAATGGCAGTGGAAACCTTAGCGGGAGTGATTATGCCAGAAGTTTTTGAAGAAAATGGGAAAGTAGAAAGTGTAAAAGTTTATATGGGCAATCCCATTTTTGAAGCTAGCAAAATACCTGTAAAAAGTGACAAGCAAAAATTTATAAATGAGCCAGTAAAAATAGAGGGGAAAGTTTATAAATTAACTTCTCTAAGGGTAGGAGTGCCTCATACTATTGTTTTTGTAGAATCATTAGATGAAAATATGATTAAAGAATTAGGTCCTAAAATTGAAAAATCTTCCCTTTTCCCTCAAGGCACAAATGTAGATTTTGTAAAAGTAGAAGATAAAGAAAATATTTCTGTGAGGACTTGGGAAAGAGGTGTGGGGCTTACTCTTGCTTGTGGAAGCGGCGCCTGTGCGTCTGCGGTAGCTTCAGCAATTTTAGGTAAGACGGAGCGAAATGTCAATGTCCATTTTAAAGCTGGAAAGCTTTTGGTAGAATGGTTGGAGGACAATAGTATTTATTTATCAGGAAGTGTGGAAGAAGTCTTTAGAGGTGAGATAGACTTTAGTTTAATACAGAGAGAATTTGACTATAATAAGAAAAAGGTGATATGATGATAAAAAGCATGACCGGTTATGGAAGAGGTGAGATTAAGGAGAAAGGCTATTATATAACTGTGGAAATTAAATCTTTAAACCACAGATTTTTAGATATAAATTGCAGAATGAATAAACTTTTAAGTGGACTTGAAGAAAAAGTGAGAGAATTTGTTTCAAAGCAGATTGCGAGAGGGAGAATAGAATTAAATATTGGCTTTGAAGTATATGAAAGAAGCATTAATGTTATAGAAATTGATGAGAGTCTTTTGTCAGAGTATCTTAGAGTTTTTACTGATATAAAGTCTAAATTTGAATTAGAAGGATTTATAAAGGTAAGTGATTTGGTGTATTTGCCAGAGGTTATCAAAGTAAAGAATGATGATTTGGATTTAGAAGAAATATGGAAGCTATTAAAACTGCCATTGAGTGAAGCTATTAATAACCTCATTGACATGAGAAACAAAGAAGGTATAAAATTATACGATGATGTAGTTAATAGGATAGACAAAATTTCAAATATAGTAAAAGAGATTGAAGATTTGAGTTTTGTAATGGTAGAAGATTATAGAAAAAGATTGGAACAGCGTATAAAAGAATTGGGGGTAGATATAGATCATAATAGGATGGCAATGGAAATAGCAATTATTGCTGACAAGTCATGTATTGCTGAAGAAATAACAAGGCTTAAAAGTCACATTATCCAATTTAAAGATTCTTTAGAAGAAGAAGGGTCTATAGGTAAAAAATTAGACTTTATAGTTCAAGAGATGAATCGTGAAGCTAATACCATTGCTTCAAAGTCGATAGACTATAGAATTTCTAGTAAAGTCATTGACTTGAAAAATGAAATTGAAAAAATTAGAGAACAAGTTCAAAATATTGAGTAGGGAGGAAAAAGTATGTCGATTAAATTAATAAATATTGGTTTTGGCAATATAATTTCGGCTAATAGATTGGTGGCAATAGTTAGTCCAGAATCTGCACCTATAAAAAGAATAATTCAAGAGGCAAAAAATAGAGGTATGCTTATCGATGCTACATATGGTAGAAGAACAAGAGCCGTTATAATTACTGATAGTGACCACATAATACTTTCTGCTGTTCAACCAGAGACCGTAGCTAATCGTCTCAATTCTAACAAGGAGATATTAGAAGATACTTTAGAAGAAGAGGAAGAAGAGGGAGAGTAGGGGGAATTTGTGTTGTCGAAAAAGAAAAAAGGGTTACTTATTGTACTTTCTGGGCCGTCAGGTGCAGGGAAAGGGACGATATGCAAAGCTTTGATGGAAAAAGAGAAAGATTTAAAATTGAGTATATCTGCCACTACCCGTCAGCCAAGAAGCGGAGAAATAGAAGGGAAAAACTATTTTTTCAAATCGGAAGAAGAATTTGAGAAAATGATAGAAAATGATTCTTTTTTAGAATGGGCAAAGGTATACGACCACTACTATGGAACACCAAAGGATTTCGTATTAAAAAATTTAGAAGAAGGAAATGATGTGGTTTTAGAGATAGATATTCAAGGAGCTTTAAAGATAAAAGAGAAGTTTCCAGAAGGAGTGTTTATTTTCATATTGCCTCCTTCAATGGAAGAATTAAAAAATAGGATTAAAAAACGGGGGACAGAGACAGAAGAGGAGATAATAAAAAGATTTAAAAGTGCTTATGAAGAATTAAATTATGTTTCCAAGTACAATTATGTAGTTATAAATGATAGTGTAGAAGAAGCGGTTGAAAAAATTAGAGCTATAATTATTGCAGAAAAATGCAGAGTTGATAGAAATAAGGATTTGTACTTAGAAATCAAGGAGGGATTGACATGATTTTATATCCATCAATTGTAGATTTAATGGAAAAAGTGGATAGCAAATATACTTTGTGTTCTTTAGTTGCAAAAAGAGCAAGACAGCTTATTGCTGGTGACACTAAATTATTAGACATAGATTCTGATAAACCTGTAACAATTGCTACAGAAGAAGTAAATAAAGGACTTATTACTTATCAAAGACCGCAAAAATATGGAATAAAATAGAGGGTGTTGAAATGAATACAAGCAAAAAAAATGTAGTATTAGGGGTTACAGGGGGTATAGCAGCTTATAAAGCTGCTGACCTTACATCTCGATTAGTAAAAAAAGACATAAATGTGGATGTCATAATGACAAAGGAAGCTACAAATTTCATAAGCCCTCTCACTTTTGAGGCTTTAACTAACAATAAAGTAGTTGTTGATATGTTTGCAGATAGGAAATATTGGGAGATTGAACATATTTCTTTAGCAAAAAAAGCAGATGTATTTGCAATAGTTCCAGCAACTGCAAATATTATTGCTAAAATTGCTCATGGGATTGCAGACGATATGTTAACTACTACTATTCTTGCTACAAAGAGTCCTGTATTAATTGCTCCCGCCATGAATACAAACATGTATACCAATCCTGTAACTCAAAAGAATATTAAAATTCTAAAAGAATATGGTTTTTTATTTGTGGAGCCAGCTGCCGGAAGGCTTGCTTGTGGGACTTATGGCGCAGGAAGATTGGCTGATGTAGAGGAGATTGAAAAAGCTATTTTAGAGTTATTGGACAATGAGAAGAAAAGAGACTTTGAAGGGAAAAAGGTATTAGTAACAGCAGGGCCTACTCGAGAGCCTCTTGACCCTGTAAGATACATTACAAATCGCTCTTCGGGTAAAATGGGCTATGAGATTGCAAAAGCTTTAGTAGAAAGAGGGGCACAAGTGATTTTAATTTCTGGCCCTACTTATATAGAGGTACCTAAAGATGTGACTTTTATTCCTGTAGAAACAGCGGTAGATATGTACAATGCTGTCATGATGCACCTTAATGAAGTAGACATTGTCATAGGGGCTGCAGCTGTTTCTGACTACAAACCTAAAGAGATAAAAAAAGAAAAGATAAAAAAAGATGATGAGAAATTAACTATTGAATTGGTTAAAAATCCAGACATAATGTATGAAGTAGGACAGAAAAAAGGAAACAAGATTTTGATAGGCTTTGCTGCTGAAACTACTAATTTAGTAGAATATGCACAAAGAAAGTTAAAGGAGAAAAATATGGATTTAATAGTTGCAAATGACGTAACTCAAAAAGGAGCAGGTTTTGAAGTGGACACTAATATAATAAAAATCATAGATAGAAATTTAAACGTAAAAGAATATCCATTGATGACAAAGATTGAAGCTTCTCATGTGATATTAGATGAAATAGCTAAATTGTTGTAGGGCCTTTTGGCTTTTTTTATTTGGTAAATATTTAACAGGCGGAGGTTGCCATGTTTGCCGAGGTCATTGTAGATATTAAATCTTCTAATACGGACAGGGTATACACTTATCGTATTCCTGAAGGAATGGATATAAAAGTTGGTATGAGGGTATCTGTTCCTTTTAATAATAGGTTTATAGATGGTTATGTAATAAGTATTACTGACAAGGCGTCTTATTCAGTGAATAAAATAAAGGATATCCATAGGATTTTAGACAGCTATAGCATATTTGATGAAAAAATGATTGAATTGGCTAAGTGGATAAAGGAATATTATAAATGTTATTTTTCCGAAGCTCTCCAGACTATAATGCCTGTAGGGATAAAGCAAGGGGAAAAGAAAGTAAAGGTTGTGAAAACAAATATTGATGAGATACCTTTCCAACTTTCTAAAAGAGCCCCTAAGCAATATGAGATTTTACAATATTTAAAAAATAGAAGTCCTATTAGGCTTTCTGAGCTTGTCAAGGTACTCAATATAGACTATGGAGTTATAAGAAGTTTACAAAATAAAGGGTATATAGAAATTTATGAGGAAGAAGTATTGAGATTTAGTGTAAAAGATATTGAAAGAACCAAGCCTCTATTATTGACAGAAGAACAACAAAGAGCTGTAGAAGAGGTTAAAAGTTCTATCTTGACAGGCACTTTTGATAAATATTTGCTTTTTGGTGTAACAGGAAGTGGCAAAACTGAAGTTTATCTTCAATTAATAGATGAAGCTATAAAAATAGGCAAAAGCGCTATAGTTTTAGTACCAGAAATCTCATTGACGCCTCAGACTATTGAAAGATTTGTGAGTCGATTTGGCAATAGAGTGGCTGTAATTCACAGTGGCCTTTCACCGGGAGAGCGTTTTGATGAATGGCGAAAAGTAAAAAATGGTTTAGTGGACGTAGTAGTTGGTGTGAGAAATGCAGTTTTTGCCCCTTTTAATAATCTTGGCCTTATTATAATTGACGAGGAACATGAGACTACCTACAAACAATCAGACTTAAGACCTAAATATAATGCTAAAGAAGTGGCAGAAAAGCGGTGTGAAATAGAAAAAGCAGTTCTGGTTATGGCCAGTGCTACTCCTTCTTTAGAGACCTATTATAAAGCTAATAAAGGAGAATATAAACTTATAAGACTTACAAAAAGGATTAATGTTTCTATGCCGCAGATAGAAGTTGTCAATATGAGTGAGGAATTGGCAAGCGGAAATACTTCAATATTCAGTCGTAAATTATTTTCCTATATAAAAGAAAATCTTAAAAGGAAAGAGCAAACTATTCTTTTTTTAAACAGAAGAGGATACTCTTCATTTGTTTCCTGCAGAGATTGCGGTTATGTGCCTAAATGTCCTAATTGTGATATTTCTTTAACTTATCATTTTGAAGATAAAAAATTGGTTTGCCATTATTGCGGTTATGAGGAGACTATGAAAGATACATGTCCTAAATGTGGAAGTAAAAGGATTAGGTATTTAGGTATAGGGACCGAAAGAGTAGAAAACGACATAAAAAAGTTTTTTCCTAATGCAAGAGTTTTGAGGATGGATGTAGATACCACAAGAAAAAAAGGGTCTCATGAGAAAATTTTTTATGACTTTAGAAATGGTAAGGCAGACATTCTAATCGGTACGCAAATGATATCTAAAGGCTTTGACATTCCAAATGTTACGTTGGTGGGAGTAATACTTGCAGATATAACTTTAAATCTTCCTGATTTTAGGTCCAGTGAGAGGACTTTTCAGCTACTTACTCAGGTAGCTGGAAGGGCAGGAAGAGGTGAAAAGCCTGGAAGAGTAGTAATACAGACCTATGAAGATGACCACTATAGTATAGTTACTGCAAAACAGCAAAATTATGTGAAGTTTTACAACGAAGAGATAAAATACAGAGAAATTTTTATATATCCTCCCTTTTCACATCTAATGAATATAGTGATATCAGGAGAAGAGGAAGAAGAGGTTAAAAACACTGCTGCAAACACTTATTTAACTTGTCAAAAGCTTATTAACAAACTTCAAAATAAGAGTTATAATAAAATACTAGGACCTGCTCCAGCTCCTATAAGTAAAATAAACAACCGATATAGATGGCAGGTCATTTTAAAAAGTGAAGATAGAAATATCTTGACAGAGATAGCAGAAGAAATTCAAAAGATGAAATATCCTAAGGATATAAGGATAGCTGTAGACATTGACCCTTTGAATATCATGTAAATTTAAGGAGGTATTTATTTTGGCAATAAGGTATATTAGAAAAAATGGAGATGAGGTCTTAAGGAAAAAAGCAAAACCTGTTACAGAGATAAATCCTCATATTCTCACTATATTAGAGGATATGGCACAAACTATGTATCTCAATGATGGAGTTGGATTAGCTGCTAATCAAATAGGAGTTTTGAGAAGGTTAGTTGTCATAGATGTGGGGGAAGGACTTTTAGAGCTTATAAACCCTGAGATTGTGTATGAAGAAGGAGAACAGGTGGGGGCCGAAGGCTGTTTAAGTATTCCTGGAGTAGTAGGAGAAGTTAAAAGGCCTAAAAAAGTAAAAGTAAAATATTTGGATAGAGAAGGTAAAGAGAGGGAAATTGAAGGAGAGGATTTACTGGCAAGAGCTTTATGCCATGAAATAGATCATTTAAACGGGGTTCTGTTTATAGATAAGGCTATAAGATTTTTAGATGAAGAAGAAAAAGAAAATGTCAAGGAGGTATGACTTGTTGAAAATTGTCTTTATGGGGACGCCTGACTTTGCCGTCCCCTCTTTGCAAAAACTTTTTGAAGAAGGGTATGATGTGGCTGCAGTGGTTACGCAGCCAGATAAACAGAAAGGAAGAGGAATGAAACTTAGTTTTTCTCCTGTCAAAGAAGTGGCATTGCAAAAAGGAGTAGAAATTTTACAGCCGGAGAAAATAAAAAACAATCCAGAGTTTTTAAACAGGTTAAAAGAGATAAATCCCGATGTCATAGTTGTTGCAGCTTATGGAAAGATTTTGCCTGAAGAGGTTTTGACACTGCCCAAATACGGCTGCATAAATGTCCATGCTTCTCTTTTGCCCAAATACAGAGGAGCTGCTCCGATTAATTGGGCTATAATCAATGGTGAAAGAGAAACGGGTATTACTACAATGCTTATGGATAAGGGATTGGATACAGGAGATATGCTTATCAAAAAATCTATTCCTATTTTAGAGGAAGATGATGCGGGAACACTTCATGATAAGCTTTCTCGATTAGGAGCAGAGGTTTTGATAGAAACCTTAAAGGCGTTAGAAAAAGGTACTTTGATTCCTGTGAAACAGCGGGAAGAGGAGGCTTCTTATTCACCAATACTTACTAAAGAAATGGGACATATAGATTGGAATAAAACGGCAGAAGAAATACGAAATTTGATAAGGGGAATGAAGCCTTGGCCTGGTTGTTATACTTTTTATGGGGATAAAATGCTAAAAATTTGGAAAGGCGAGATAGTTGAATACAATGGGAATGAAGAAAATGGAACAGTTTTAAAGTCAAAAGGGGATTTAATCGTGAAATGCGGTAAAGATGCCTTAAAGATAGTAGAAATTCAACAAGAAGGTTCTAAAAAAATGGGTATTAGGGAATATTTAATAGGTCACAATATACCTGAAGGGACAATCTTTAGATAATTTAAAAAGGAGAATTACTTTTGAAGGGGAAAAAAAGAGTTTTTTTGGGGATATTGGCAGTTACCTTTTTGGTTTTGAATTTAATTGTTTTGGGAATTTTATACGTAATAAATAGAGGTAGAATTGAACTTTATAAATATCTACTTATGACGTTAATGATTTTTGTTCTTTTTTTGATGGCTTTAATTGTAGCTGTTATTGGAGCAACTTTTTACGTGGTGGTCAGTAAAAAATCTAACAAATTTTTAAGTTCTTTCATAGCAAATTTTTTAGACCTTTTTTATCCTCTAGTGGTGTTTGTAGCAAGAGTTTTGGATTTAAAGATTGAAAAGGTAGAGCAGTCTTACATTGAAATAAAGAATTTTTTGTTTAATAAAAATATAAAGAGATATGCTTCACAAGACATATTGATATTGGCACCTCATTGCATACAATACAGCGGATGTAAATTTAAAGTGACTTATGATATAGATAATTGTAGACGATGTGGAAAGTGCCAAATCAATGATTTGGTAAACTTTAAAGAAAAATATGGTGTAAATGTGGCAGTTGCTACTGGAGGTACTCTTGCAAGAAAAGTAGTAAGGGATACAAAGCCAAAGGTAATAATAGCAATTGCTTGTGAAAGAGATTTGACAAGTGGCATGCAAGACGTGAAGCAAATCCCTGTTTATGGTATAATAAATGAGAGACCTAATGGCCCTTGCTTTAACACTCGGGTAGATGTGCAAAAAATTGAAGAGACTATAAAAAAATTGTTAAACGGAGGGTGAATAGTATGTTTTGGGATACTACAATAATACTTTTAATACCTGCTTTAATATTTGCTATGTATGCACAAGCTAAGGTGCAGAGCACTTTTAGCAAGTATGCTCGCGTCAGAAATAGATATGGATATACCTCCGAGGAAGTAGCGAGAAAGATATTGGATAGTATGGGGCTTTATGATGTTAGAATTGAAAGGATACCGGGCAATTTGACTGACCATTATGATCCAAGAACAAAAGTTTTAAGACTTTCTGAATCTGTTTATGGGAGTGAATCTATAGCTGCAATAGGAGTAGCTGCCCATGAAGCAGGGCATGCGATACAACACGCAAAAGGCTATGTGCCTTTGACTGTAAGAAACAGTCTTGTTCCTGTAGCTAATTTAGGGGCTAATTTAGCTTGGCCGTTAGTAATTTTGGGATTTTTCATGGGTGCTCCTGGATTACATTTGATAAATATAGGTATACTTCTTTTTAGTGCAGCAGTGCTTTTTCAAGTTATTACTTTGCCTGTAGAATTTGATGCAAGCAATAGGGCAATAGCGCTTCTTCAATCAAATGCGCTTTTTACAAGAGAAGATATTGAACCCGCTCGGAAGGTTTTACAAGCTGCTGCTTTGACTTATGTAGCTGCAGCATTAGTTTCTATTATGCAACTATTGAGATTGATTATTATAAGAAATAGCAGAGAGTAAAGGAGAAAAATACAATAAATGAAACCAAGAGAAATAGCGTATAAAATACTTCAAGAAGTGTTGTCAAAAGAAGCTTATGCGAATATTACCTTTAATAAGTATTTAAAAGGACAAGAATTAAAAGAAATAGATAGAGGTTTTACTAAAGAGTTGGTATTTGGTGTTATTGAAAGAAAGTACACATTAGATTTTATACTTTCTTTTTTTGTAAAGAAGGCTCCGGATTTAAAAACCATGATTTTTCTTGAAATGGGATTATACCAGCTTTTGTACATGGACAAAGTTCCTTCTTATGCAGCTATAAATGAGACAGTTAATATAGCTAAAAAAGTATTAGGGACAAAGAGAGCAAATTTTATAAATGCAGTTTTAAGAAACTATGAGAGAGAAAAAGAAAGAGTAATTTTCCCTGATAAAGAGAGGGATTTAAAGCAATATTTGAAGGTAACATATTCTTATCCTGAGTGGATTGTGGAAAGATTACTAAATAATTATGATGAAGAGAAAGCAGAGGAGCTTTTAAAAAGTTTAAATGAAAGGCCTGAAATTTGCTACAGGGTTAATACTCTAAAGATTGATATTGAAGATTTCAAAAGGCTATTAGATTCTTACGGTATAGCTTATAAAAAAGGCTATTATCTAGAAGAAGCATTGTATATAGATATTAAAAATCCTGAAAGTCATCAATTGTACAAAGAAGGGCTTATTTACATTCAGGATGAGGCTTCTATGTTGGTTTCTAAAACTTTAAATCCTAAAGAAGGAGATACAGTGATAGATGTATGTGCTGCTCCTGGTGGTAAAACGACTCATATAGCACAATTGATGAAAAATAGTGGTGAAGTTATCGCTTTTGATTTGCATCCTCATAGATTAGAGTTGATAAAAGAAAATTGTAAAAGATTAGGAATTACAAACGTAAAAACCGAGGTCTTTGACTCTACTTTTGTTAATGAAAAGTATCTGGAAAAGGCTGATAAAGTCTTAGCGGATGTTCCTTGTACGGGTATCGGTATAATCAGAAAAAAACCCGATATTAAGTTAAAGAATTATACGAGAAAAGAAATTTCAGAATTAATTGAAACTCAATATAAAATATTAGATTCCAGTTCAAAATATGTAAAAAAAGGTGGATTTTTAGTGTATAGTACCTGCACTATAGGAAAAGAAGAAAATCAAAATATAATAATGAAATTTTTAAAAGAACACCCTAATTTTAAATTGGTTGATATAAAAGTTGAGATGCCAAGTGGATTAAGCATTGAAACTGATTCTAGATATGTGCAAACTACGCCATTAGAACATGAAATTGATGGTTTTTTTATAAGTAAGTTAAGAAGGATAAAATAGGGGAGTTAGCTTGTGCAGAATGTCAGCTAAATAAGTTACCTATTGATCCTTGACAGGGACAAATTTTAATCTTAAATGAACACGGAGGTAATTTGAGTTGTACAATTTAAAGGATATGACCTTGGAAGAAATGGAAGAATTCTTTGTAAATATTGGAGAGAGTAGATATAGAGCTAAGCAGATTTACAAGTGGATTTACGATAAAAAAATTACAGATTTTGACGAAATGACAGATATCTCTAAGAATTTGCGCTCAAAATTAAAAGAAATCGCTTATATTTCACAACTAAAAATTGAAGCGAGAAGGGTTTCTGAAGTAGATGATACGGTAAAATACCTTTTTTTGTTGGAAGACAACAATATTATTGAAGGAGTTGCTATAAGATACAGGTTTGGAAATACTGCTTGTGTTTCTACTCAAGTAGGGTGCAATATGAGATGTAGCTTTTGTGCTTCTGCTATTGGAGGTAAAGTTAGAGATTTAAAAGCCTCAGAGATGGTGGACCAAGTTATGGCTATAGATAGCGACTATGGCAAGATTTCTAATATTGTTTTGATGGGAAGTGGGGAACCTTTTGATAATTATGATGAAGTGATGAAATTTATAAAAATAGTGAATAACCCCTATGGTTTAGGAATAGGCGGCAGGCATATAACTATATCTACTTGTGGAATAGTTCCTAAAATTTATCAATTTGCAGATGAAAAACTACAGGTTAATTTATCTATTTCATTACATGCTCCTAATGATGAATTGAGAACTCAACTAATGCCAATAAATAAGGCTTATCCATTAGAGGAATTGATGAAAGCTTGTAAGTATTATGTAGAAAAAACAAGGCGCAGGATAACTTTTGAGTATTCTTTAATTGAAGGAGTAAATGATAAAAAAGAACATGCGTATCAATTGGTTGATTTATTAAAAGGGATGTTGTGCCATGTCAATTTGATACCTATTAATTATGTAAAAGAAATAGGCTTTAAAAAGGCAAACAATGAAAAAGTTATGATGTTTAAAAAAATTATTGAAGATGCAGGGATATCTTGCACGGTGAGAAGGGAATTGGGAAGCGATATTGAAGCTGCCTGTGGACAGCTGAGGAGAAAGTATTTAAAGGAAAGGTAGGGTTTTTATGATTGTAGCTGTCCTAACTGATATTGGAAATGTGAGAGAAAAAAATGAAGATTATTATTATGCCTCAGAGGAAAAAGATTTGCCACTGTTTATTGTAGCAGATGGAATGGGAGGCCATAATGGGGGTGAAGTTGCAAGTAAGTCTGCAGTTGAGGCCATTGTTGATTATTTTAAAAAGAATTATTTTAAACTACAGGATAAAGAAATTTTTTCTATAGAAGGTTTTATAGAGAAATCAATTAAATATGCTAATAAAGTGGTTTATTCTCAAGCCTGTTCAGAATGTGAATTGACAGGGATGGGTACTACCCTTACTTTGTTATTTTTTGAAAAAAATCATTTTTTTATAGGACATATTGGAGATAGTAGGGCTTATTTAATAAGAGATAACCATATAAAACAAATTACAGAAGACCATTCATTTGTAGAAGAACTTGTAAAAATGGGTAAAATAACTCATGAAGAAGCCCGAGTGCATCCTCAAAAAAATATAATAACCAGGGCTTTGGGAGTTGATGAGGATGTAAAAGTAGATATATTTCATGACACTGTTATGCCAGAAGATATTTTGCTTTTATGCACAGATGGACTTACTAATTTGGTGACAGACCAACAAATTTTAGATGAATTTACTAAGAATGAAGATATAAATACCTCTTGTGCTAATTTGGTAAATCTTGCAAAGGCTAACGGTGGATATGATAACATAACTCTTATTGCTGTTAAGGAGGTGACATCATGATTGGACGTATATTAGGTAACCGCTATGAAATATTAGAGAAAATTGGCGAAGGCGGAATGGCTAAGGTTTACAAAGCAAAGTGTCATCTCCTTAACAGAATAGTGGCAATCAAGATTTTGAGGCCTGAATTTGCAGCAGATGAGGATTTTGTAAAAAAATTTAGAAGAGAATCTCAGGCAGCGGCAAGTCTTTCTCACCCTAATATAGTGAGTATATACGATGTTGGGCAAGAAGGGGATATTTACTACATTGTGATGGAATATGTAAAGGGACGTACTTTAAAAAAGCTTATAAGTGAAAATGGTGGGCCATTAGAGGTAGGTAGAGCGATAGAAATAGCACGACAAGTTTGCAAGGCATTGGACCATGCCCATAGGAATCGCATTATTCACAGAGATATAAAACCTCAAAATATTCTTGTTACTGATGACGATGTGGTGAAAGTTACTGATTTTGGAATTGCACGAGCTGCTAATGGTTCTACTATAACTTACACTGGAGATGTAGTAGGTACTGCTTATTATTTTTCGCCTGAACAGGCAAGGGGTGGAATAGTAGATGAAAGGACGGATATTTACTCTTTAGGAATCGTCCTTTATGAAATGTTAACGGGAAAAGTGCCTTTTGAGGGCGATAGTCCTATTTCTGTTGCTTTAAAACACATTCAAGAAGATATAATCCCCCCTTCAAAGCTAAATGACAAAGTGCCGAAAGAATTAGATCAAATAGTTTTAAAAGCTACCCAAAAGGATGTAAATCTAAGGTATCAAACTGCAGCAGATTTTCTTAAGGACTTAGACACTTTTTTGCGAAACCCTAAAGAACTAAATTTCAAAGAAGAAGAAATCACAAAAACACGAGTGATTCCTTCTAAAGATGTAGAGGAGTTAAAGAGAGCGGCCCAAAGGAAGGAAAAAGAAAAGAAAAGGAGAAATGTCATAAAAAGAATAACAACTGTTTTATTAATTCTCTTGCTACTGGCTTCTTTAGCTTATGGTACGATGTATGTCTTCAATAACTTTTTCAAAGTAAGCGATGTGGTAGTTCCAAATGTGGTAGGTTCGCCATTAAATCAGGCAAGTAAAATTTTGTCAGACCATAATTTAAAGATGGAGATAAGTGAAGAGCGGTATAGCGATAAACCTGAAAATACTGTTTTATCTCAAGACCCTTCACAAGGGAGTGTAGTAAAAACAGGAAGTACGGTCTACGTGGTGATTAGTAAAGGTAAGCAGGTTGTTGTGGTGCCTAATGTGATAAATAAAGATTATTTAGAGGCTAAAAATATTCTTGAGAATATGGGCCTCAAAGCAAATATTATAGAACAATATAATGACCAGTTTCCTAAAGAGTATGTTTTTGACCAAAATCCAAGACAAGGAGTACAGGTAGAATATAACACAGTAATTGACCTGTATGTTAGCAAAGGTCCACAGCCTGCAATAATGCCTAACGTAGTTAATATGACATTGGAGGAAGCGACAACTGCCTTAGAAAATGCTGGTTTAAAATTAGGTAAAGTCATTTATAAAGAGACAACTGATGCACCAGAAAACATTGTGTTAGAGCAAAGTGTTCCTCCAAATAGTGAAGTCCAAAAGGGAAGTCCGATAGATTTAATTGTTAGCAAGATGCCTCAAGATTCTTTACAACAACAAACTAAAAATGTTATTATTAAATTGCCTGACAAACCAGGTACTATGAAAGTGGATGTGTATGTAATACAAAACGGACAAAAGAATCTAGTATATTCTGCCGAGCACACTTATCAAGACAGCCCTCTTACTGTTCCTGTAACGGCATATAAAGGAAAAGCTACAATTGAGGTGGATATAGATGGACAGGTATATAGTACAGTGGAGGCGAGATTTTAATTGACAAGGATTGAAGGAAGAATTGTACGAGGAATAGCTGGATTTTATTATGTAGCTACAGAGCACGGCATTATAGAATGCCGTGCTCGTGGAAAGTTTAGAAAAGATAATATTACTCCCTTAGTAGGTGACATTGTAGAAATTCAAATAATAAACGATAGTGAGGGGTATATTTTAAACATTTTACCCCGAAAAAATGAACTTACAAGGCCTCCAGTAGCTAACGTAGACCAGGCGATAATAGTATTTGCTATTGTCAGGCCAGAGCTTAACAGAGTTTTATTAGATAAAATGATTGTATTGGCAGAGAGCAATGATATTGAGCCTGTGATTTGTATCAATAAGGTGGATTTAAAAGAGGATAGAGAAGCTTTTGATTTGGTGACTATTTATCAGAAAATAGGATATAAAGCAGTGGTTACTTCTACAGTTACAAAAGAAGGAATTGAGAAATTAAAATCTTATTTAAAGGACAAGGTTTCATTTTTTGCAGGCCCTTCTGGAGTTGGGAAATCCTCTTTGATTAATTCTATTCAGTCAAATATAAAACTACAGACAGGGGAGGTAAGTGAAAAGCTTCTAAGAGGTAGACACACAACAAGAAGTGTAGAACTTTTATCTCTTGATTTTGGAGGATATGTTTTAGATACGCCGGGTTTTACTGCTTTGACGTTGGATATTGATAAACAAGACCTTCGATACTATTTTAAAGAATTTTTAGAGTTTCAAAAGGGATGCAAGTTTTCTTCTTGTCTTCATGTAAATGAGCCAGATTGTAATGTTATAAAGGCTGTGGAAGAAGGATTAATAGATAAAAACAGATATTTGAGTTATCTTTCTCTGCTAAAAGAATTAAAGGAAAAAGAGAAGAGGAGGTACTAAAAATTGAAAATAGCTCCTTCAATATTATCCGCAAATTTTGCGAATTTATTAGAAGATGTAAAAAAGATAGAAAAAGATGCTGACCTTTTGCATATTGATGTAATGGATGGCCATTTTGTTCCAAATATCACCATTGGACCAGTAGTTGTAAAGTCCCTTAGAAAATTTTTTTCTCTTCCTTTTGATGTCCATTTGATGATTGAAAATCCGGATTTGTACATAGAGGAGTTTGCAAATTCAGGAGCGGATATTATAACTGTCCACCAAGAGGCTTGTATACACTTACATAGGACAATACAAAAAATAAAAGGCTACGGCAAAAAAGCTGGGGTTTCTTTAAATCCAGCTACACCTTTAGAAACTTTAAAATATATATTACAGGATGTTGACATGATTTTGATTATGACAGTAAATCCTGGATTTGGAGGACAAAAGTTTATAGATTCAATGCTTAAAAAGATTGAAGAATTAAAGAAAATGAGAGAAGATTTAGGCTTAAACTTTGAAATTGAGGTAGACGGTGGAATTAACCTTTATAATGTAAAGGAAGTGGTTGAGGCAGGAGCTGATATAATTGTAGCTGGTTCTGCAATTTTTGATTCTTCAAATCCTGCTCAAACTATAAAAGAATTTAGAGAGGCAATAGAAAAATGAAGGTCTTAATTATTTCTAATGGAGATATAAAAGATTATAATTTTTATGAAAAGCTATTAAAGGATGCAGATATGGTTATATGTGCAGATGGTGGAGCAAATCATGCTTACCGAATGAAACTAAAACCTCATTTAATAGTGGGAGATTTAGATTCAATAGAAGAAGAAGTTTTAGAATTTTATGAAAAAGAGGGGGTAAGGATAGAAAAATATCCACCCATGAAGGATGAGACAGATACACAACTGGCAATGTTAAAAGCGATAGAATTAGGTGCAACAGACGTTACTTTTATAGGAGTGATTGGAGAAAGATTTGACCATTCTTATGCAAATCTTTCACTTTTACTCTATCTACTAAATCGCAATATTAAGGGTAAAATTGTAAATGAAATGAATGAAATATATTTGATAAATAAATTTATAGAGGTTGAAGGTAAAAAAGGAGAACTTTTATCTTTACTGCCTTATTCAAAGGAAGTAAAGGGAATATACACTAAAGGCTTGTTTTATGGTCTTTCAGGTCAAAGTATGGATTTAGAGATGCCTTACGGTATAAGCAATGTTTTTACAGAGGATAAAGCCACTATAGAAATAGAAGAAGGACTTTTATTAGTGATAAAGCCAAGAGAATAGTTTCAAAATCCCCTTCCAATGAATAGTATATAGTAACTAAAGAGGGAAGGGGTGTTTTTATGGATAAATTTTTTTATAAGCTGAAGCGATTAAATAGGCAATTGAATTATTCGCTGGGATATATATTGATGGCTTTGGGTGTATTGATATTTGTTATTTATATTCCTGCCTGGTTGTGGATGATTTTTCTAGGAATTTTTCTTGTAATAGCCGGTTATTATGTAAACATATATTTTAAGTGAAAAAATAAAAAAGCGTGCAAAAATGCACGTCTTTCTTTATAATGCTCTTTGTACTTTTCCTGCTTTTAAGCATTTTGTACATACATGGAGTCTAACAGGAGTACCATCTACTATAGCTCTTACTTTTTTTATGTTAGGTTTCCACTTTCTTATAGATTTTCTGTGGGAGTGGCTATATTGATAGCCTGCTAAAGGCCCTTTTCCACAAATATCGCATTTAAGCATAGTTGCACCTCCTTTGAAAGACAATAATATTTTATCAAAAAATAGTTACCTCCACAATAGAGAAATTAACACAACGATATTATTTTATCATCATCTTTTGTAAATGTAAATACCTTTACAATAAAGCAGGTGTAAAATTTTAATAGGTGAGTAATATAGCAGACATCGCAGGCTAGTTGATGTTATTGAAATATTCAGGTAAAATATAAATTAAGATTGATTTGGAGGGATATTAATGATTCAAATAAAAAACAAATATGGAGTAATAAATATCTCAAATGATGCAATTGCTGCTATAACCAGTAGAGCAGTAGCGGAGTGTTATGGGATAGTAGGCTTGGGGAGGAGAGGAGCAAATGGATTAATAGAGATATTTAAAACAGAAAATTCAGGGAGAGGAGTCAAAGTTTTAGCTACAGAAGATGGTGTAACACTGGAAGTTTATATAGTTGTCCTATACGGTGTAAATATAAAAACTGTTTCAGCGAATGCTATTGAAAAAGTGAAATATGCTGTCGAGAAATTTGTAGGAGTAAAAGTGGAAAATGTAATAATAAATGTTCAGGGAATTAAAGTTGATAATTGAGGAGGAAGTTATGTTGAAGTACTTAGATGGGAAAACTTTAAAGAACATGATGATTGCAAGCTCGAATTATCTTTTTAACAATAAAGGAGAAGTTGATAAACTTAATGTTTTTCCTGTTCCGGATGGTGACACTGGCTCTAATATGGCGTATACAATGCAATACGCCGCCAAAGAGTTAGAAAAATCACAAGATACGATAAAAGACGTTTTAGATGCTATTTCTAAAGGCACATTGATGGGGGCAAAAGGTAATTCTGGAGTTATTTTATCCCAGATTTTTAGAGGCTTTTCTAAACGACTTAGAGATACAAAAAAGATAACTCCTTGCGATTTTGCAGAAGGCTTGAAAGCTGGTGTAGAGGTAGCTTATAAAGCAGTTATGAGACCTGTAGAAGGTACTATTCTCACAGTATGTAGGGAAACTGCAGAAGAGGCTGAAAAAATATGTAAACAAGTTGAAAATTTTGAAGAATTCTTCACGAAGATTATTGAAGCTGCAGAAAAGTCCTTAGAAAACACTCCCAATCTCTTACCAGTTTTAAAAGAGGCTGGAGTAGTTGATTCTGGTGGAATGGGATTTGTGTATGTATTAAAAGGGATGTTTGAAGGGTATAAAGGAAACAAAATTGAGCCGATAGAAGTTTTAGAAGGGATAGTAACAAATAAACAAGTTGTGGAGGATTTAAGATTTTTATATTGTACAGAAATATTAGTCAAAACAAAAAAGACTTATGCAGAAGCTATTTTAAAGGAGAAATTTAGAAGATTTGGAGATAGCCTGGTATTGGTTTCAGATGATGGCATTTTAAAAGTCCATGTGCATACCAACAATCCTGGATTAGTATTAGAAGAAGGGCTTAAAATAGGTGAACTTATAAAAGTAAAAATTGACAATATGAGAATACAACATGAGAGTTTAGTAAGTGAAGAGAGGAAGCCTGAGAAAAAATATGGAGTTTTAGTTGTAGCTAATGGAGAAGGAATTAAAAATCTTTTTTCAGAGCTGGGCTGTGATGTTATTATAAATGGTGGGCAAACGATGAATCCTAGTACAAATGACATTTTAGATGGTATAAAAAAGATAAATGCGGAAAATATTTTAGTTTTTCCTAATAATAAAAATATAATAATGGCTTGCGAACAAGCAAAAGCCTTATCAAATAAGAAAGTAGAGATAATCCCAACCAATAATTTTAATGAAGCTATAACTGCCATTGTAAATATTGATACTGAAAAAAGTTTAGAGGAAAATGTAGCTAGAATAAAAGAAATATTAAGTAATATAAAGACAATTGAAGTGACTTATTCAATAAGAGACACACAAATAAATGGTTTTGAAATCAAAAAAGGAGATGTGTTAGGTTTTATAAATGACAGTCTGGAATCAGTAGGAAAAGATTATAATAAAGTAGCACAAGAATTGATTTATAAAGCTTTAGATGAGGATTCTTCATTAGTCAGCATATATTATGGGGAAGAAGTTACAAAAGAAAAAGCGGAGGAATTGAAAAATTCTCTTTCCGTAGAGGCAGATGTGGAAATTTATTTTGGAGGTCAGCCGCTTTACTATTATGTTATATCAATAGAGTAAAGGTGAAATGAAATGCCTTTAAATCTGGATATTCAGTACGTAAAAGGAGTTGGACCTAAAAGGGCAAAACTTCTTAAAAAATTGGGAATAAACACGGTAGAGGACTTATTATTCTATTTTCCCAAAGATTATGAGAATAGAAGCGATATTTTAAAGATTGAGGACCTAAAAGTTGGGGAAAAACAAACTTTTAGAGGTTATATTGCAGGTAGTCCCCGAGAAATAAAGACTTCAAAAGTCATCATAACTAAAGTGCCTGTAAAAGATGGGACAGGTGCAGTAGAATTAGTGTGGTATAATCAACCCTATATAAAGAATAATTTTAAAATTGGTGAAGAATATATAATAAACGGTAAATTACAATTTAAATATGGACAGTTAATAGTAGAAAATCCTGTTTTAGAGAAAAGTGAAGATTTTAGATTAAACACTGGAAGGATAGTTCCTATTTATGGGCTTACAGAAGGATTGACGCAAAATGCTATCAGGAAGATAATGTTTAATGCCCTTAAGGATTATGTACAGGAAGTAGAAGAGTTTTTTGATGAGGAATTTCTATTTGAAAAAGGTTTAATGGACATAAAAAATGCACTAATTAATATAAATTTTCCACAAAATGAAGCATATTTAGAGCAGGCAAAATACAGATTTAAATATCAAGAACTTTTTTTGCTGCAAATGGCCCTATTTTTAGTGAAAAGGTCTGTTAAAGGGAAAAAGGGGATAAAATTTGAAAGAGTGGAGTTAAAGCCTTTTCTCGTGGGATTACCATTTAAATTGACTTCGGCGCAGATAAAAGTTTTAAAAGAAATAATTGCAGATATGAATTCTCACAAAGTGATGAATCGTTTGGTGCAGGGAGATGTGGGTTCTGGTAAAACAGTTGTTGCAGCTTGCAGCATGTACATTGCTGTCAAAAATGGCTATCAAGTGGCAATGATGGCTCCAACGGAGATATTGGCAAAACAGCATTATTATACGTTAAAAGAGCTTTTTAGAAATACTGATATAAAAATTGGGCTTTTATCCGGCAGCATTTCACCTTCTAATAAAAAAGAAGTACTAGAAAAAATTAAAAATGGAGATTATGATATTGTAGTAGGGACACATGCACTAATAGAGGATGATGTGATTTTTAACAATTTAGGACTTTGTATAACTGATGAACAACACCGATTTGGTGTGAGACAAAGGGCACTTTTGACAAAAAAAGGTGAAAATCCCGATGTTTTGGTTATGACAGCTACACCAATTCCTCGTACATTGGCTCTCATTCTATATGGAGATTTGGATATATCAATAATTGACCAATTACCTCCCGGGAGAAAAAAAGTTAAAACCTACGTTATTTCTTCTTCTGTGAGAAAGAAAGCCTACGAGTTTGCAATGAAGGAAGTAAAAAAGGGAAGGCAAGTTTATGTAGTTTGTCCCTTAATTGAAGAATCGGATAAAATAAATGCGATGTCTGCCGAAATAGTATATAGAGAAATTTATAAAGATGCTTTTAAGGAAGCTAAAGTAGGACTTTTACACGGTAAAATGAATGACAGCGATAAAGAAAAGGTTATGGAAGAGTTTGTAAATGGCAAAATCGATATTTTAGTTTCGACTACAGTAATAGAGGTGGGAGTAAATGTACCTAATGCAACAGTGATGATTGTAGAAAATGCAGAAAGGTTTGGACTTGCACAGCTTCATCAACTTAGAGGTAGAGTCGGTAGGTCAGAATTTCAGTCTTATTGTATTTTGATTAGTTATTCTAATTCTGACATAGCTAAAAAAAGACTGGGAGTTTTGGCTCAAACTTCTGATGGATTTAAAATTGCAGAAAAAGATTTAGAAATAAGAGGGCCAGGTGAATTTCTAGGATTAAGACAGCATGGACTTCCTGAATTTAAAATTGCTAACATTTTTGAAGACATAGATATTATAAAGACAGTGCAAAAAGATGTAGAAGAGTTACTGGAAAAAGACCCTAAACTTGAAAACCATCCAAATCTAAAAAGTATTTTACTTAATCAATTTTATCAAAAATTAGAAGGAATAATATTAAATTAGAGAAGGAGAATAGTAGTATGGAAAAGATAGCAATTGTTACAGATAGCTTGTCTGACATACCTGAGGATTTAGTGAAAACTTATAGGATATTTATAGTTCCTCTAACTATCAATATTGATGGTGCAAGTTATAAAGATGGGGTAGATATAACAAAAGAAGAATTCTATGGGCTTTTAAAAGAAGGGAAAATGCCAACAACTACTCAAGCTTCACCAGTAGAATTTATGGAAGTTTTTAAAGATTTGTTAAAAAGTTATGATTACATAATTGCCATAATTTTATCTTCAAAATTAAGTGGTACTTATCAATCGGCTGTGATTGCAAGAGATATGGTGGACTCAAAAAGAATTGAGGTTATCGATTCAAGACATTATTCTTTAGGAAATGGTATGTTAGTTCTTCAAGCTGCTAAAATGGCAGTTGCAGGAGCTTCTAAGGAGGAAATTGTTAAAAAAGTGTATGATTTAATTCCTAAAATTAGGTATATAATGGCTTTTGATTCTTTAGACTATCTGTACAGAGGAGGGCGTCTACCTAAATCACAGGCTTTTATAGGAAATATTTTGAATATAAAGCCTATTTTAATGAATGATGATGGGGAATTAAAAATAGTAGATAAGGTTAGAGGTCAAAAAAAGGTTATTCGCTGGATGATTGATTATATGAAAAATACAGGAGTAGATTTTACAGATAGAGAAGTTGGATTAATTCATACGGATAAAGAAGAATTTTTAAATGAAATAGAAGCTGCTTTAAGAAGTGAGTTAGGGATAACTAAGTTTTTAAGGTCAAGAGCTGGCTGCGGAATAGGCACCCATGCAGGTCCTGATGCGGCAGGAGTGTTTTTTGAGGAAAAATAAATTTTTATTATTTGCCATTTCAATCACTTTTATACATTTTTGAAAACAAATTTATAGTTTATAAAAAAGCAATTTGGTTAAATTAATAATACAAACACAAATGGAGGTGATTGAAATGGCAGCAGGATCAGAAACCAAAAATCCTCTTGTGGTAAAAGAGGCAAAACAGGTTATGAGCCAATGGAAATATGAAATAGCAAGAGAATTAGGAATAACTCCTCCAGCTGATGGCTACTGGGGCAACCTTACATCAAGAGATTGTGGTGCTGTAGGTGGCCATATGGTAAAGAAAATGATACAAATGGCAGAAAGCCAGATGGCCAGCAAAGGAACTTGGAAATAAATCATATTATTAAATATAAAAAAAGGATATCCCTTTGGGATATCCTTTTTAATATCAAAAGGTATATATAGCAATTGTTTACAGGTATATAACCTAAATAGCGGGTTAAATTAATAATGGAACATGATTTAGGAGGTGATTAAAATGGCTGTAGGATCAGAAACTAAGAATCCTCTTGTGGTAAGAGAAGCAAAACAGGTTATGAGCCAATGGAAGTATGAGATAGCTAATGAATTAGGAATAACTCCTCCAGCTGATGGTTACTGGGGCAACCTCACATCAAGAGATTGTGGTGCTGTAGGTGGCCATATGGTGAGGAAAATGATACAAATGGCAGAAAGCCAGATGGCCAGCAAAGGAACTTGGAAATAAAATAATTTATAATAAAAAAGGGCAGTCCTTGTGATTGCCCTTTTAAAATTTTAATCCAGGTAGTTGCCTACCTGGACTGGGAGAGGAGAAATTGAAGGAAGAATTTTGGGGAAATTTCTGATCCCATAAATATTATTTGCCATTTTGAAAAAATTTTATACATACTTTTTGTGATATTTTTAAAAAATATGCTAAAATAATTGTTGAAGTGGGGGGTAATGTCTTTGAGAGTGATAGCAGGTAAGTTAAAGGGAAGAAAGGTAAAATCTTTAGATGGTAGTGAAGTGCGGCCAACTGCTGATAGAGTTAAAGAATCGCTGTTTAATATATTGATGAATAAAATAGAAGGAAGTATTTTTTTGGATTTATTTGCGGGTACAGGAAATATAGGCATCGAAGCATTAAGCAGAGGGGCCCAGTTTTGCTATTTTGTAGATAAAAGTTTAAAAAGCATAAAATGCATAAGGGAGAATGTAGCTGAATTAAATTTAATACCTTTTGCTAAAATACTCCATCGAGATGTGTTGAAAGTTATTGAAATATTAGACAAAAATAGCACAAAGTTTGATATAATATTTTTAGATCCCCCTTATTATCAAAACCTTGCCGAAAAAACTCTTATAAAGCTTGGAGAGGCTAAAGTTTTAAAGGAAGACGGTATTATCATAGCAGAACACCATAAAAATGATAAAGTAAGAGAAAGGTATGAAAATTTAGTAAAGATAAGAGAAAATAAATATGGGGAGACAATATTATCATTTTATAAGGAGGAAATATGAAAACTGCAATTTATCCAGGGAGTTTTGATCCAGTTACCTATGGACACATTGATATTATAAAAAGAGGAGCAAATTTGTTTGATAGGCTTATTGTAGCTGTGCTTTTAAACCCGTCGAAAAAGCCTTTATTTTCAGTGGAAGAAAGGGTAGAGCTTTTAAAAGCGGTAACTTATGATATTTCTAATGTAGAGATTGATTATTTTGATGGTTTGTTGGTGGATTATGCTAAAAAAGTCAATGCTAATGCTATAATAAAAGGCTTAAGAATGGTATCGGATTTTGAATATGAATTCCAAATGGCGCTAATCAATAAAAAATTAAACCCTTCTGTTGAAACTATTTTTTTAATGACTAATGCAAAGTATGGATATTTAAGTTCCAGTGTAGTAAAAGAAATTGCACAATTTGGTGGTTGCCTTTCTGAGTTTGTGCCTGACATTGTGACTCAAAAATTAAAAGAAAAATTTTTAAGATAATTAAAGGGGGTTTTATTTTTGTCAAATTTTGATGGTTTAGAGGTTCTTAATCTTTTAGAAGAATTAGAAAACATTATAGAAAACAGTTCTTCTATTCCTCTTTCTAACAAAGTTTTGATAAACAAAGAAGAAGTTTTGGACTTAATAAAACAAATCCGAATAAAATTGCCAGATGAATTTAAAAGGGCGGAATGGATCAAACAAGAAAGGCAAAGAATTCTTTTAGAGGCACAACAGGAAGCAGAAATGATAACAAAAGAAGCCGAACAAAAGATTAAGGAAATGGTGAGTGAAAGTGAGATAGTTAAAAAGGCGGAAAAGACGGCAGCAGAAATAATCTCTACTGCCCAAGCTAATGCAAAGGAAATAAGGTTAGGAAGTAGAGAATATGCTGATGAATTGCTCGCTAAAATTGAATCACAGGTGTCTGAAATATTGGAAACTATTAGGAGAAATAGAGAAGAATTAAAAGGCAATAAATAGTTAATGCTGTTGTAGATATTGTTTTATAGCTATTGCAAAAAGTAGGATAGTCAAGGTGATAATTATAAAAATTACTAAAGAAAATTGAAATAGGTCCCAGGAATTTTTGTAAGTATATGGGTTGAAAACGTGGGAAACTGCATTTTCTTGTTGAATTTTTACTATAGAGAGTAACCAATAGGAGTATAAAGCGGCAAGAAAAAATTGGATTGTTTTTGCAATGAAATAAGGAAGATATTTTATTTTTGTTTTTGCTATTACTCCTAACACTTGTCCATGTATCGATATTCCGCCCCATGCTATTATAGCGCTTACTAATACTACTTTTTGTTCTAAAGGTGCAGAAACTTGGCTTATTAAGTTTGAACCTACTGTTATTTCTAAGAAGCCACTTAAGAAAGCAGGTATTAGACTTTTGTCAAAACCTAATAATAAGAATAAAGGAGATATGAAGTAAGAAAGAAAATCCAAAATTTTATACAGTTTTAAAAATTCTATTACCACTGAAAAAAGTATAACATAACCTCCTATCATGATAATAGTATTTGTTGATTTAAAGACAGCTTCTGACAGGATAGTACTTAAGCTTTTTTTGTTCTGCTCTCTTGTATAATACATTTTTTTGATGGCAGCGTTTAAAAGGTTTTTTGTTGAGGGAAGCTTTTTATAAGAATTTTTCTTGTAGAGACGAAAGAGAAGTCCAGTGGTTATAGCTGCTAAGTAATTAGAAGCCATAATTATGTATCCGGCTTTTGAACTACCGAACATGCCAATTGCGACGGCCCCTAACATAAAAAGCGGGCCTGAATTATTGCAAAAGGACATGAGTCTTTCTGCTTCTTCTGTTGTGCATAAATTTTCTTCCCAAAGTCTTGATATCACTTGAGCCCCCACGGGATAACCGGAAGTGTATCCTATTGCCATTGCAAAAGAGCCACTTCCAGGCACGTTAAATAAAGGTCTCATTATAGGTTCTAAAAAAGTGCCTAAAAAATGCACTACTCCTAATTGCAAAAGAAGCTCTGAACCTATGAAAAAAGGAAGTAGAGAAGGAGTAATAGTAAAAAGCCAAAGGTTTATACCGCCTCTGGCGGCTTCTAATGCTTCTTTAGGGAAAAGTATTAAAGATAGTACCATTAAAATTAAAAAAGAAATAAAGATATTTAAAAAGGTGTTTTTCAAGATTTATCCCCACCTTGTTTTGGTATCATTACTATATTATTTAGAAAGTCCTTTAAAAATGAATGGTGGGGAATTTAAAGTTTTATTAAAGGATGTATGAAGTCTAAACCAGCGATAGAGGAGTTTTTATAAGCTAGAGTATAGACATCAGTAGCAAATAAATCTTTTTCAAACATTTTAGTATTAGATAGTTTGATTTTATATTGTGATACTTTTGTGATTATAGGAAGGGTAGATTTTTTCTTTATTTCTCTTAGCATTTCTTTGCCCTTTTCATTAAAACCCAAAACCCTTATATAATTAGGGCCATCAAATTCTTTAAAAATTTGTTTATCTATATTAAGCAATAAATGAATGAGTATATGTCTTATTCTGCTTTCTGTGTATCGCTTTGATTTTACAAGTTTTATAAGTTCTTCAACATTATTAGTTTTATAAGAAGCTTTGTAAATTTTATTTTCTAAGCCTTCAGAGACATCAAATATGTGATTGAGAGGAATGTGATTTCTCAACAGATAAATTAAAATATTAGAAAATTCCTCTAAAGATATGGGCCCTTGTTTTTTTTCAAAAGAATTTTGCAAAATTTCTTTTGTAAAGTCCGGTATATATTTTTCTAAGCCTTCTAGTCCATTTTCAAAAATATGCTTTCTTATAGAAGAAGCACTAGCAAATTCTTCTTTTAGTTCTAACGAAGTATATAAAGAGCCTCTTCGCTTTATAGTAAAAGGTATAATAGAACTGCCTATTTTCTTTAGAGCTTTAAGGTATTCTATTGCCAATATGTTATTGGATGTTTGTAAAATCTTTTCTATTTCATTATTATTTATAACTTTTTGTAATGCTAATTCACGGGCCTTTGCAAAAGTGATGCCGATTTTTAAATATTCTTTTAATGCTTTTCTGTAATAAATTGGCTCTTCTAAAAGCATTTCAGCAATTTTTGTGAGTTCATTTAAATCGCCTTTTTCACTCCCAAAAGAGATGCAATCTACTATTTTTAAAGAATCTAATAATTTCACTGCTCCATAAGCAAAATTTTCTGCAGTGGAAGTAGCGTATACTACTGGTAATTCAATGACTAAATCTATGCCTGCTCTTAACGCTATCTCAGTTCGTTTCCACTTATCAACAATAGCTGGTTCTCCTCTTTGTACAAAGTTTCCACTCATTACTGCTATAGTATAATCGCATTTGGTTAATTTTTTTGAAGTTTGAAGATGATAAAGGTGGCCGTTGTGAAAAGGATTATATTCGACAATAATTCCTAAAATCCCCATATAACTTCTTACCCTTTCAAAAAATTTTTTAAGATATACTTATTATTTTACATAAAATATGATAAAATGTAAAAGGGAGATCGTGTATACAATATTATAGTGATAAAATTGAAAAAGGAAGGGAGATTTTAAATGGCAGTAATGGATAGTATCATACAAAAAGCTAAAGCTAATAAAAAAAGAATTGTGCTTCCTGAGGGAAGTGAAGCGCGGACTTTAAAAGCTGCCGAAAGAGTTATCAAAGAAGGTATTGCCGATGTGGTTTTATTAGGGAAGGAAGAAGAGATAAAAGAAAAAGCAAAGGGATTGGATATCGCGAAAGCAGAAATTATAGACCCTGAAAAGTCGCCTCTTTTGCAAAAATATGCTGAAGAATATTATAATTTGAGAAAAAACAAAGGAGTTACAGAAGAACAGGCATATCAAATTATGAAAGACCCTATGTACTATGGGTGCATGATGGTCAAATTAGACGATGTTGATGGTATGGTATCTGGGGCAATTCACGCTACTGCTGATGTTTTCAGACCGGCTTTTCAAATTGTAAAGACGGCTCCTAATGTGAAAGTAGTATCCAGTGCTTTTATTATGGAAGTGCCTAATTGTACTTATGGGAGTAATGGGGTATTTATTTTTGCTGATTGTGCGATAAACCCTAATCCTAATGAAGAGGAATTAGCAGCAATTGCCATTGCTTCTGCCCATACTGCAAAAGTCCTTGCTGGAATTGAGCCTAGAATTGCTATGCTGTCATTTTCTACTAAAGGAAGTGCAAACCATGAATTAGTAGATAAGGTGAAAAATGCGACAAAAATCGCAAAAGAATTGGCGCCTGATTTGCTAATTGATGGTGAGCTTCAATTAGATGCTGCGATTGTCAAAGAAGTAGGGGAGTTAAAGGCTCCAGGAAGTCCTGTAGCAGGAAATGCAAATGTGCTTATTTTCCCAGACTTGCAAGCTGGAAACATTGGATATAAGCTAGTGCAAAGACTTGCTAAAGCTAATGCTATCGGCCCAATTTCTCAAGGTCTTGCAAAACCTATCAATGACTTGTCAAGAGGTTGTAGTGTAGAAGATATTGTTAATGTTATAGCAATAACTTGTGTACAAGCTCAAGGGGTGCAAAAATAACTTTGAGGAGGCAGCGATTATGAAAATTTTAGTCATGAACTGTGGAAGTTCGTCATTAAAGTATCAATTATTGGATATGGATAATGGAAAAGTGTTAGCGAAAGGATTGGCGGAAAGAATAGGTATCAATGATTCTCTTTTAACTCATCAAGTAGAGGGCAAAGATAAAATAAAGATACAAAAAGATATGAAAAATCACAAAGAAGCTATACAAATTGTTTTAGAGGCTTTAGTAGATAAAGAAATCGGAATATTAAAGGATATGAAAGAAATAGATGCAGTAGGACATAGAGTCGTTCATGGTGGAGAGTTTTTTACTGATTCTGTATTGATTGACGATGAGGTGATTAAAAAATTAGAAGCATGTATTGACCTTGCACCTTTGCACAATCCTGCTAATATTGAGGGAATAAAAGCTTGTCAGCAGATAATGCCAGGGGTGCCAATGGTAGCAGTTTTTGATACGGCTTTCCATCAAACAATGCCAGATTATGCGTATATTTATCCCATTCCTTATGAATACTACGAGAAATACAGAATAAGAAGATATGGATTCCATGGGACATCCCATAAATATGTATCTTTAAGAGCTGCTGAAATATTAAATAGGCCTATTGAAGAGTTAAAAATTATTACTTGCCATTTAGGGAATGGGTCTAGTATCGCTGCGGTTAAAGGCGGTAAGTCGATAGATACAAGTATGGGATTTACTCCATTAGAAGGGCTGGCTATGGGTACAAGGTCTGGAAATGTTGATCCTTCAATTATAACTTTCTTAATGGAAAAAGAAGGCTTGACTGCAGAACAGGTTATAGATATACTTAATAAGAAATCAGGTGTGTACGGAATTTCAGGAATAAGTAATGACTTTAGAGATATAGAAAATGCAGCTTTTAAAGAAGGGCATAAAAGAGCTATGTTGGCATTAAAAGTTTTCGCTTATAGGGTGAAAAAGACAATAGGTTCTTATACAGCTGCTATGGGTGGTGTTGATGTAATTGTGTTTACTGCTGGAGTTGGAGAAAATGGACCAGAAATGAGAGAGTTTATTTTAGAGGATCTAGAGTTTTTAGGTTTTAAACTGGACAAAGAGAAGAATAAGGTAAGAGGAAAAGAGGAAATTATATCTACAGAAGATTCAAAAGTTAAAGTTATGGTTATTCCTACAAATGAAGAATATATGATTGCTAAGGATACTGAAAAATTGGTAAAAGGTTTAAAGTAGATAATCTTGACAACGGATTGTGGGGTTAGTATAATAGGTGATGTCAATTATTTTAAGGTGTGTGAAGAAAAATGAAAATCGATCTATTAAAAATCAAAGGACAGCTTGGCCGCAGCGTAAATATAGACTATGTAGAGGACATAGAGAGCATTGAATTTAAAGGGGAAGAACACAAAGTTGTAACTCCTCTACATGTAAAAGGTACTATTACCGCACAAAAAGAAGGGCTTTTGGCAGAACTTGATATGACAGGTAGTATAAATGCCGTCTGCGACAGGTGTTTGGATGAATTTGTTTATAATTTAGACCTTAAATTACGGGAATATGTAGAGGAGTCAGTAGACGAAGAAGTAGATGATAGTTTTTATGAAAATTTTGATTTAACTACTTTTGTAGTTCATTTTGTGATATTGTCATTGCCAATGAAATTTTTGTGCAAAGAAGATTGCAAAGGCCTGTGCCCTGTTTGCGGCACTAATTTAAACCACCAAACCTGTAGCTGCAAGCGGGAAAATATTGATCCGCGGCTTACCGTCCTTTCTAAACTACTGCAATAGATGTAGGAGGTGTTAAAGATGCCAGTTCCAAAGAGGAGGACATCAAAGGCGAGAAGAGATACTAGAAGGAATAATAGTTATAAAATAGCTGCACCGGCTTACGTGTTGTGTCCAAGATGTCATGAGCCTAAACTACCTCATAGAGTATGTCCAAACTGCGGCTATTACAAAGATAGAGAGGTAATAAAAGTAGAAGAGTAACACAAAAAGTAGTAATAGGAAAAGACCTATTACTACTTTTTTTAGTTGATTTTACAAAAAAAATAATTTATAATTTTGGGTAGGTCATAAAAACAACTAATATCTGGAGCTGGTAATATGGCTGTGCGAATGAGTAAAGTAGAAAGACAAAGACTTTTAAAAGAAAAAATAAATACTAACCCCTTTTATACTGATGACGAGTTAGCAGAAATGTTTGGAGTAAGTGTACAAACTATAAGACTTGACAGGATGGAATTAGGAATCCCTGAAGTTAGAGAGCGTATAAAAAGTGTTGCAGAAGAAAATTATCAAAAAGTGAGAACTATTACAGGTACTGAAGTAGTTGGAGAATTAATAGACTTAGAATTAGGAAAAAAGGGTATTTCGATTTTTGAGCCTACAGAGGATATGGTTTTTGTCAAGACAAAAATTGTGAAAGGGCAATACATTTATTCTCAAGCTGAGTCTTTAGCTATGTCTGTTATTGATGCCTCTGCTGCTTTAATTGGAGTTGCAAACATAAAGTACAAGTTTCCCGTTAAAGTAGGAGATAGACTTGTGGCGAAAGCCGAAGTGATACGTCAAAGAGGAAACAAATATTTTGTCTGGGTTAAGATAAAAGTTAAAGATAAGGAAGTATTCAGAGGTAAGTTCATTTTAGTAGCCATTGATGAGGATTTTCTAAAAAAAAGGAGTGACACTGTTGAGATTAGCAATTGATGCTATGGGTGGTGACCATGCTCCAGAGGAGATAATTAAAGGCAGCTTAGAGGCACTAAATTATTTCCGAGATATGGAAATTGTCCTTGTTGGAAGAGAAGAAGTTTTACGTGGCCTCCAAGGAAAAGAGGAAAGGCTTAAGCTTGTTTATGCTTCAGAAGTTATTGAAAATGATGAAGCACCTGTTACGGCTGTTAGAAGGAAAAAGGATTCTTCAATGATAGTAGGTTTAGAACTTCTTAAAAAGGAAGAAGTGGATGCTTTTTTGTCAGCTGGCAATACAGGAGCTCTCATGGCAGGAGCATTGCTTAATTTAGGACGCATTAAAGGAATTGAGCGACCGGCTTTGGCTCCAATACTTCCTACTTTAAATGGGGCTACTGTGTTATTAGATGCAGGTTCTAATACTAATTGTGATGCTCAAAATTTGGTGCAATTTGCTGTCATGGGACATGTTTATGCACAAAAAATGTTTGGGATAGAAAGGCCAAAAGTAGGGCTTTTTAATATAGGAGTAGAAGAGGAAAAAGGTAATGAAGTAGTAAAAAAGGCTTTTGAAGAACTTAAAAAATCAAAACTAAATTTTATTGGGAATGTAGAAGGAAGAGATATTCCTTACGGCGTCTGTGAAGTTGTAGTCTGCGATGGGTTTGTGGGAAATGCGATATTAAAGTCTATGGAAGGAATTGCCTCTGTAATTTCTCAACTTTTAAAGGAAGAGTTGACACGAAATATTTTTACTAAACTGGGTGCTCTTTTGATAATGGGGGGACTAAAAAGAATAACTAAAAAAATGGATTACACCGAATACGGAGGAGCTCCTCTTTTAGGAATTAAAAAGCCAGTTATAAAAGCCCATGGCAACTCAAAAGCAAAAGCTATTTTTAATGCGATAAAACAAACTAAAAATTTTGTAGATAATGATGTTTTAAATCATATAAAAGAAGAAATTGAATCAATGGGGGATGAGTTAAGTGTGTGAAAAGATTGCTGCAGGAATTTTAGGTACAGGAAGTCATGTTCCCGAAAAAGTTCTTACTAATTTTGATTTAGAAAAAATGGTAGATACCTCTGATGAATGGATTACTACAAGGACAGGAATTAAAGAAAGGCGCATTGCAGATCCTTCACAAGCTACTTCTGACTTGGCTACTGAAGCCGCAAAGAAGGCTTTGGAAGATGCTAAAGTTGACCCTTCAGAAATTGACATGATCATTGTCGCAACTGTTACACCTGATATGAATTTCCCATCTACTGCTTGCATAGTTCAAGCTAATTTGGGTGCAGCCAACGCAGCCGCTTTTGATATCTCTGTCGGATGTTCAGGCTTTATATACGGACTTGCTATTGCTCAACAATTTGTAGAGACTGGTATGTATAACAAAGTATTAGTTATTGGAGCAGAAACTTTGTCTAAGATTACTAATTGGAAAGACAGGAACACTTGTGTTCTCTTTGGAGATGGAGCAGGAGCAGCTGTGGTAGGAAGAGTAGAAAATGGATATGGAATATTAAGTGCTTATTTAGGAGCTGATGGAGATGGAGGAAAATACTTGTACATGCCAGCAGGAGGTTCAAGAATGCCTGCTAGTGAAGAGACTGTAAAAAAGAATTTACATACTATTTTTATGGAGGGACAAGAAGTATTTAAATTTGCAGTAAAAGTAATGGATAGTGCTACTATTGAGGCTTTAAACAGATGTGGTTTAAAACCAGAAGACATAGATATGCTTATACCTCACCAAGCAAACACAAGAATAATTGAAGCGGCGAGGAAGAGGTTAAAACTCAGCAATGATAAAGTTTATATAAACCTTGATAAATACGGGAATACTTCTGCAGCCTCTGTTGCTATAGCTTTAGATGAAGCCTATAGAAAAGGACTGATAAAAAAAGGCGATGTCATACTAACTGTCGCTTTTGGTGCAGGTTTGACTTGGGCATCAAGTGTTATAAGATGGAGCAAGTAAGGGGTGAAAAATATGTTTAAAACGAAAATAGTAGAAATGCTCAATATAAAATATCCAATATTTCAGGGTGGAATGGCATGGGTCGCAACTGCAGAACTAGCTGCTGCAGTCTCAAATGCAGGAGGTTTAGGAATAATAGGAGCAGGTAATGCACCTGCCAGTTTTGTAAGGGAACAGATACGGAAGGCAAGAGAACTTACTGATAAACCTTTTGGCGTCAATGTAATGCTTTTGTCTCCTTTTGTTGATGAAGTTATGGAGGTTATTTTAGAAGAAAAAGTAGAAGTTATTACTACTGGAGCAGGGAATCCAGGTAAGTACATACAAAGACTTAAAGAACGGGGTATTAAAGTTATTCCTGTTGTGCCTTCAGTAGCATTAGCAAAAAGAATGGAGGACATTGGGGTAGATGCTGTTATTGCTGAAGGAACAGAATCGGGAGGTCATATTGGAGAATTGACGACTTTGGCGTTGGTACCTCAAGTAGTAGATGCTGTTAAAATTCCAGTCATTGCTGCAGGAGGAATTGCTGACGGACGGGGTTTTGCTGCGGCATTTTGCTTAGGTGCTTCGGGAGTTCAAATGGGAACTCGGTTTGTATGCTCTACTGAATGTACTGCGCATCCTCGTTATAAAGAATATATTGTAAAAGCAAAAGACAGAGATGCCGTTGTTACAGGGAGAAGCACAGGTCATCCAGTCAGGTCATTAAAAAACAAACTGACGAGAGAATTTGAAAAGTTAGAACAAATGGGTACTCCTAAGGAACAATTAGAAAAATTAGGGGAAGGAAAATTAAGAGCAGCAGTAGTAGACGGTGATGTAGAATACGGGTCTGTTATGGCAGGGCAAATTGCGGGACTTATAAATGATATTAAACCTGTTAAAGAAATAATAGAGGACATAATAAAACAAGCCGAGGAAGTAATTGACAATTTGAATAAAATGAGGTGAAAAAATGAAAGTAGCTTTTATTTACCCCGGGCAAGGTGCCCAATATGCTGGAATGGGCAAAGAAATATACCAAAAATACCAAGAGGCAAGAGAAATTTTTGAAAGAGCAGATGAAGCTTTGGGGTTTAGCATATCTGAACTTTGTTTTGAAGGACCAGAAGAAGAACTTATGAAAACAGAAAATACTCAGCCGGCCATTTTAACGGTTTCTGTTGCTTTAACAAAGGTTTTGCAAAATAGAGGGATAAATGCTGAGGTTACTGCAGGATTGAGTTTAGGAGAGTATTCCTCTTTAGTATTGGCTGAAGCTTTGGATTTTGAAGATGCAGTTAGAGTTGTGAAAAATAGAGGGAAATATATGCAGGAAGTGGTACCCCAAGGAGTGGGTACTATGGCAGCAATACTGGGACTTGAAAATGAAGTAGTAGAAGAGATTTGCCGTATTTCGTCACAAGTTGGAATAGTAGAACCTGCTAATTATAATTGCCCTGGACAATTAGTTATATCTGGAGAAGTAAAAGCTGTGGAAAAAGCTGTCGAGCTAGCAAAAGAAAAAGGTGCAAAAAGAGCAGTAGTATTGGCAGTAAGTGCTCCTTTCCACTGCAGCATGTTAAAAAAAGCAGGAGAACTTTTGAAAAAGGATTTAGAAAAAATAGAAATAAAAGAGTTAAAAGTTCCTGTAATATCAAATGTAACAGCTAACTATGTTACAAAGGAAGAAGTTAAAGATTTGCTCATAAAACAGGTGAGTCATCCTGTGCGATGGGAACAATCTGTAAAAAGAATGATTGAAGATGGAGTAGATACTTTCGTTGAAATAGGCCCAGGAAAGACTCTTACAGGTTTTGTTAAAAAGATTGATAGAACTAAAGATGCTTATAATTTTGAAGATGAGGAGTCCCTTTTAAAGACTCTCTCTACTTTGGGGGTATAAGTATGGAAACTGAAAGAAAAACTGCTTTTATAACAGGTGGGTCAAGAGGAATAGGACGAGCAATTGCTTTACGTTTAGCAAAAGATGGTTTTAATATTGTCGTCAACTATTCAAAAAGTGATAAAAGTGCTGAAGAGGTTGTAAAAGAAGCAAAAGAGTATGGAGTAGAGGCAATGGCTGTCAAATGTGACGTCTCTAAATATGATGAAGTGGAAAAAGCAATAGATAAAATTGTAGAAGAATTTGGTAGTATAGATGTTGTAGTAAATAATGCGGGAATTACAAAGGATAATTTAATTTTGAGAATGGATGAAAATGAGTGGGACCAGGTAATAGATGTAAATTTAAAAGGTACATTTAATGTAATAAAATTTGCATCAAAGTATATGATAAAAAAGAGACAAGGGAAAATAATAAATATTACATCAGTTGTTGGAATAATGGGAAATGCAGGTCAAGCTAATTATGCTGCTTCTAAAGCAGGAGTGATAGGACTTACTAAATCTGTTGCAAAAGAGTTAGCGAGTCGGGGAATAACAGTAAATGCTGTAGCTCCTGGCTTCATTGAAACAGAGATGACAAGTGTGTTAAAAGATGAAATAAAAGAAAATATGTTAAATAGTATTCCTTTGAAAAGAGCTGGAAAACCGGAGGATGTAGCTGAATTAGTTGCTTTTTTAGCTAGTCCCGCTTCAGATTACATTACTGGGCAAGTAATAAATGTTGACGGAGGAATGGTTATGTAATATTATCATAATGTATAATTTTTGAGAGGAGGTGAAGAAGGTATGATTTTTGAAAAAGTAAGGGACATAATAGCCGAGCAACTTGGCATTGATCCAGAGGAAATAACGATGGAGTCATCTTTTATAGATGATTTAGGAGCAGACTCTTTGGACATAGTAGAGCTCATAATGGCTCTGGAAGAAGAGTTTGATATTGAAATTCCTGATGAAGATGCTGAAAAGATTAAGACAGTAGGTGATGTAGTAGAATATTTAAGCAATCTTGAATAATTGAGGTCCCGCGTTGCGGGACTTTATGCAATATAAAATTTTACTCTATTTTGGGGGTTTTAACTGATGAACAGAGTAGTTGTAACGGGAGTAGGAGTTATTACACCAATAGGTAATACTGTAGAAAAATTTTGGAATTCTTTAATAAGCGGTGAGTCTGGAATAGATACTGTTACTAAGTTTGATGTGGCGGAGTTTCCTACTAAGGTAGCAGCGGAAGTAAAAGATTTCGAACCCACTTTATATATAGATAAAAAAGAAGCAAGAAGAATGGATAGGTTTATCCAGTTTGCTGTTGCCAGTGCGAAATTGGCATTAGAGGATTCGCAAATTGACCTTTCTAAAGTTGATTTAAACAGGTTTGGGGTCATTTACGGTACAGGAATAGGAGGAATTGAAACTTTTGAAAACCAGTTGAAAATTATGTATGAAAAAGGTCCCGGAAAAGTAAGTCCATTCTTCATCCCTATGATGATAGCAAATATGGCAGCCGGTCAAATTGCAATAACTTTTGGGTTAAAAGGGATAAACGAGACTATAGTAAATGCCTGTGCTTCCAGTACTAATGCTATAGGAGAAGCTTTTAAAGCTATTCAAAGAGGAGATGCAGACCTTATAGTTACAGGTGGTACTGAAGCAGCTATAACTCCTATGTCTTTCGCAGGTTTTTGTGCAATGAAAGCTATGTCCACAAATGAGGACCCTAAAAAAGCCTCTCGTCCTTTTGATTTGAATAGAGATGGTTTTGTAATGGGAGAAGGGTCTGCAAGCTTAATTTTAGAATCTTTAGAACATGCGCAAAAAAGAGGAGCTAAAATTTATGCAGAGATAATAGGTTATGGTGCTACAGATGATGCTTACCACATAACTGCTCCTGCGCCAGAAGGAGAAGGAGCTGCTCGTGCAATGGAAGCAGCTTTAAAGGACGGAAAAGTAAGTTTTGACATAATAGATTATATCAATGCTCATGGAACTTCCACTGAATATAACGACAAATTTGAAACAATGGCTATAAAGAAAGTCTTTAAAGACCATGCGTATAAACTCTATGTAAGTTCTATCAAGTCTATGATAGGGCATTTATTAGGAGCAGCAGGGGCAATAGAGGCTGTTGCTACTGTTTTGACTATAAAAAATGGCATTATACCTCCTACTATTAATTACGAAACTCCTGATCCAGAATGTGATTTGAACTATGTGCCTAACAAGGCTATAGAAAAAGAAGTAAATTATGCGATTTCTAATTCCTTTGGCTTTGGGGGACATAATGGGACATTACTTTTTAAAAAATTTTAAAAGAGGTATGGAAGTGAAAAGAGGAAATTTGTCTGAATTAGAAAAGAGGATAAACTATAGTTTTAAAGATAAAAATTTGCTTATAGAAGCTTTAACTCACAGTTCATGGGCTCACGAAGGTAAAAATAGCAAGATTAGCAATGAAAGATTGGAGTTTTTAGGAGATTCTGTCCTAAGTCTTGTAATAAGTGAGTATTTGTACAAGAATAGAAAAGATTTAGAAGAAGGTTCTCTTTCTAAATATAGAGCTGAAATAGTTTGTGAGCCCTCCCTTGCCAGATGTGCAAGAGAAATAGAATTAGGCAACTTTTTGCGCATTGGCAAAGGAGAAGAACTGACTGGAGGAAGAGAAAGAGATTCTATTCTTGCAGATGCTATGGAAGCGATACTGGCTGCTGTATATCTGGATGGAGGATTAGAAGCCGCTCGCAATGTAATTTTAGAATTGTTCAAAGATATCATTGAAGAAGTTTTGGAAGGGCTTATTTATCGCGACTATAAAACAAAGCTGCAAGAAGTTGTTCAAAGCATGGAAATAGGGAAAATTATCTATGAGTTAATAGAGGAAATAGGTCCTGACCATAATAAAACTTTTGTAACTCAAGTGCGGATTGGTGATGTAATATTAGGAAAGGGTTATGGTAAAAGTAAAAAAGAAGCCGAGCAAACTGCGGCTATGGAAGCATTAATCAAATTGGGGATATTAAAATGAAAAAAAAGATGTATATAATACCGCTTTTTATACCCCATTTAGGTTGCCCTTTTAAGTGTGTTTTTTGCAATCAAAATTCAATAACAGGCCAACAGCAGGAGATAACAGAAGAATACGTAAGGCAAACTATAGAAACCCATTTAAAAACTCTTCCAAGGGATGCAGAAATAGAGGTATCATTTTTTGGGGGTAGTTTTACTGGAATACCACAGGATATGCAAAATCTCTACTTGGGAATTGCGAAAGAATATTTGGACAAAGGCAAAATAGATGCTATTCGTTTGTCTACTCGTCCTGATTATATAGACACTGAGATTTTACAAAATCTTAAGAGATACGAAGTTTCAATAATAGAACTTGGAGTACAGTCAATGGATGAAGAAGTGCTTTTAAAAAGTAGAAGAGGTCATACAAGTGAGGATGTCGTAAAAGCTGTGAATCTAATTCGACAGTATGACTTTAAATTAGGATTGCAAATAATGATAGGACTACCTGGAGATAACTTAGAGAAATCTTTAAATACTGCTTATAAGATTGTGGAGTTGAAACCTGATTTTGTGAGGATTTATCCTACTTTGGTGATTAAAAATACTTATCTTGAAAGAATGTATAAAAAAGGAAGATTCTTTCCTCTGACCTTGCAAGAGGCTGTTGAAATTTCAAAGAAAATGTATATAATTTTTATTAAGAATAATATTGATGTCATTCGTATTGGACTTCAAACGACAGAAAATATTAATTATAATAAAGATATTGTAGCAGGTCCTTTTCATCCTGCGATGGGGCAATTAGTTGAGTCCAGTGTTATTCTTGATATTCTCCTAAAAGTATTTGAGGATAAAAATATAAGGGACACAAATGTTACAATTTTTTCTAATGAAAGACGAATTTCAACAATTATAGGGCAAAAAAAATTCAACAAGTTGTTTTTAGAAAAAAAATACAATGTAAAAATGGAATTTACAATATTAAATAGTCTGACTGACGACAAAGTAGTTGTTTGCATTGATAAAAAGATTATGCGTATTTCTATAACCGATTTTATAAAAAATAATTTTTAAAAAAATTTTATAAAAAAGAAGGAAATATTGGTTTTTTATCGAATATATAAATATATATCAAATGTATTCATTTTCACAATAATGTATGAAGGAGGTTATTTTACAGTGGAGGTTCTAAAAGTATCAGCTAAATCTAAACCTAAGTCTGTAGCAGGTGCATTAGCAGCCGTCTTAAGAGAAAAATCTTCAGCAGAAATTCAGGCGGTGGGGGCAGGTGCAGTAAATCAGGCGGTTAAGGCTATTGCAATAGCGAGGGGGTTTGTGGCGCCAAATGGCATAGACTTAATTGCGATTCCTGCCTTTTCAGAGATTGAGATAGACGGCGAAATGAGGACAGCGATAAAATTTATTGTAGAACCAAGATAATCTAAACCTGCTTTTTTAGCAGGTTTTATTTTTATATAGAGGTGATTTTAATGGAAGGCTTTGTTAAAATTTTAGTGTTGGAAAATGAAATAGAAGCGAAATTGATAGAAGGCATTTTAAAAGAAAAGGGGATACCACATTTTATAAGAAGTTATCATGATACGGCTTATGATGGATTGTTTCAAATGGTAACAGGATGGGGAGAAATATTGGCACCTTCTTCTTATAAGGAAGAAATAGAGGAGATTGTAGAAGAAATACGAAAAAATGAAGATGAAATTTAAATGTAGATGTGGTAAAATGGAAGGTGCATAAGGAGTGGTGGTATGTACCTTAAGAAACTTGAACTTCAAGGCTTTAAATCTTTTGCAGATAAAGTAACTCTTAATTTTGAAAAAGGTGTAACAGCAATTGTAGGTCCAAATGGAAGTGGCAAAAGTAATATTTCTGACGCTATTAGATTAGTTCTAGGAGAACAAAGTATCAAAAGTTTAAGAGGTTCTAAGTTAGAGGATGTAATTTTTGCAGGTAGCGAGAATAGAAAACCTTTAGGTTTTTGTGAAATAAATCTCACCCTTGATAATTCCGATGGTTATCTTCCTTTTGATTATACAGAAGTAGTTATTACCAGAAAAATTTTTAGATCTGGCGAAAGTGAGTTTTTTATAAATAAAACTCCTTGCCGTCTTAAGGACATATACGAGCTTTTTTTAGATACAGGAGTAGGAAAAGAAGGCTACTCAATAATAGGACAAGGGAGAATAGACGAAATCCTATCTGCAAGACCAGACGATAGAAGGCAAATTTTTGAGGAAGCAATAGGTATTTCAAAGTACAGATATAAAAAAGAAGAAGCAGAAAGGAAACTCACAGCAGCTGATGATAATCTACTTCGTTTAAACGATATAGTTGTAGAACTAGAGAAGCAGCTTACCACTTTGGAAACACAAAAAAGCAAGGCCGAAGAGTTTTTAAAACTCCACAAGGAAAAAAGAAAAGCAGATATAAGTTTATATATTCAATTAGCAAAGAGGTCTATGAATCAGTACGATGCTTTAAAAGGAAAATATGAGAACTTAAAAAGTCAATTAGATGTAAAAAAAATACATAAAATCAATCAAGAGGAGAATTTGTTATATAAAGAAAAAGAAATTCATGACTTAAAACAGCAATTGGACAGTAAAAAAGAGGAATATCACAATAAGTTAAGAGAGATAGAGATAGTTTCAGGAAAAAGGGAATTAATAATAGAGAAGCTTAGAAATTTGGAAGAAACCACGGAGCTTTACAGAGATGAGTTAGAAAAAGCTGCAAAACGGGAAGAAGTTTTAAAGGAAGAACTTAAAAGGATAGAGTCTAATGTAGCCCTTTTACATGCAAACAAGGAAGAATTGGAAGAAAAGTTAAGACAATTTCAAGAAGAATATGTAAGTTTGCAAAAGAAACAAAAGAATGAGATAGAAGAAGTTGAAAAAGCTAAGGAAGATATAATTGAAATTTTAAATAGCATAGCAGATGTGAAAGGAAAATTGTCTTTGAACAATTCTCTAAAGGAAGAGGCAATAAGTAGGCAGCAAAATTTAAAAAAGCATATAGAGGAAATTCAAAATCGAATAGAAATTTTGGGTAAAGAAAAAAATAAAATTGTTGAGGAATTACAAATTTTACAAAAAGAACTAGATAAAAAGAATCAGCAAAAGTTTATTAAACAGAAAGCTTTACAAAAAATTAATAATGAGTTGATTTTGAGGGAAGATACTTTAAAAGTTATTAAAGAAGAAATAGAACGAAAAAGGTCACGACTTTCTATTTTAGAGGAGATGGATAAAAATTACGAAGGCTATAGTGGAACTGTGCGGAACTTGTTAAAACTTTCTGAAAATATTCCTTCTTTTAGAGAAAACATAATAGGAGTAGTGGGGGAACTTTTAGAGGTTGAAAATACGTATAGCACGGCAATTGAGGTAGCCTTAGGCTCAAGTATACAAAATATAGTTATAAAATCTTCTGAGGGAGTAGCGGAAATAATTGAAAAGTTAAAACAAAAAGATTTAGGAAGAGCTACTTTTTTGCCTCTTGATTTAATTCGTGGGAGGGGGCTTTCTCAACAGGAAAGCAATATTTTGATTGAGAAAGGCGTAATTGGAGTTGCTTCTAAGCTAATAAAGTATAACGATAATTTAGAAGAAATTTTTAATTTTTTGCTAGGCCGTGTTATTATAGTAGATACCATTGAAAATGCAGTGAGGTTATCTAAAAAATATAATCAAGCTTATAAAATTGTAACATTAGAAGGAGAAGTTATAAATCCAGGGGGTGCAATAACCGGTGGCAGTTTAAAACCTAAACTTCAAAGCATCTTTAAAAGGAAAGAAGAGATAACTAAACTGAAAAAAGAAATTGATAGTTTAAAAAATCAACAAGAAATATTAGGGGAAGAAATCGGTCAAAAAATAAATGATAAAATTCATGAAGAGGAGCAAATAGAATTATTGAACAAAGAAATTTCTGATATTAGCTACAATATAACTTCTAATGATCAAAGGAAGATTTCTTTAGAAAAAGAAATAGGAAATCTATTAAATCAACTAGAAAATTATACTTTAGAAATTGATGAATTAAAGGAAAATGTTAGAAATTATCAACAAGAAATTGGCCGGTTTTTAAAAGAGTTAGAAAGCTTAGAAAAAGAAAAAGAACGATTGGATGCTTTGATCAATGGCTTTAAAGAAAAAAACAATAAAGGAGAGGAAAATTTAGCAATTTTAGATAAAGAAATCACTGCTTTGAAAATTGAAATAGCTAAAATCGAACAAAAGCTCCAGAATGAACTTCATAACTTAAAAGATAAACGGCAAGAGTTTGATAGAGAAAAAAACAATATAGTAGAGAAGGAAAAGAATATTAAAGAAATAGAAAGCTTAAAAGTCAATTTGAGTTCAGATAGGGAAAAGTTACAGGGAGAAATATATAAATTACAGCAAGAAGTAGAAAAAATTCAAAAAGATATTTCTTCTTTAGAAGATAATATTTTCCAAGAAGAAGAGGATTTAAAAAAGCGTAAAGGAAAATTTTCGATTTTACAACAAGAATTTACTAATATAAATGAAGAATTTCATAAGGTAGAAATGGAAATGCAAAGATTTCAGATGGAGATTGACAATATCAAAAATAGGCTTTGGGAAGAATATGAATTGACCTTAGACAGAGCTTTTGAAGAAGCTGAAGAAGGCGAGATTTCAAAATTACGACAAAGAGTAGATCATTTGGCAAAGGCTATAAAAGAATTAGGCAATGTGAATATGGATGCTATTGAAGAATATCAAGAAGTAAAGGAAAGGTATGATTTTTTAAAATCTCAGATTGAAGATATTATAAAGGCAAAGGAATCTTTGATTTCTGTAATCGAAGAAGCAAATAAAATTATCAAAACAAAATTTAAAGATGGTTTTGAAATCCTACAGATTCAATTTAAGGAGACGTTTAGGCGACTTTTTGGAGGGGGTAATGCAGAGTTAATACTTACTGATGAGGATAATCTTTTAGAAACAGGCATAGAAATTAAAGCACAGCCTCCAGGGAAGAAATTGCAAACCCTTTCTCTTCTTTCAGGAGGAGAAAAGGCATTAGTTGCTATTTCCCTTTTATTTGCAATGCTAAGTATAAAACCTACTCCTTTTTGTATATTGGATGAGATAGATGCAGCATTAGATGATGCAAATGTAGAAAGATTTGCTGAGTTTCTGAAAGAATTGTCAAAAGATACCCAGTTTATAGTTGTAAGCCACAGAAAAGGTACAATGATGGTAGCAGATGCGATATACGGTGTAACAATGCAAGAAAAAGGAGTTTCCAAATTGTTATCCCTTAAACTAAATACTGACGACAAAATAGGAGGCTTGGTAAAACATGCTTAATTTTTTTGACAAATCTAAAAAAGAATCAGAAACTGCTGAAGAAAAAAAAGGTTTTTTTCAAAGGATTAAAGAAGGACTTTTAAAAACAAGAGAAAATTTGACTTCTAAAATAGATAGTATTGTTACAATAGGTAGAAAAATTGACGAAGAACTTTTGGAAGAATTAGAAGAGATTTTAATTTTAGCTGATATAGGTATTAGTACTACTTCTAAGATTATAGAAGGAATACGTCAAAAGGCAAAAGAAAGAAAGAATTATGATGCGTCTCAAATAAAAGAACTTTTAGCTGAAGAAGTTTATGAAATTTTGCAGAAGGATGTAGAACCTTTTACCTTGACTTCTCCTATGGTGATATTGGTAGTAGGAGTAAATGGAGTAGGAAAGACTACTACAATTGGAAAATTAGCTTATTTGTACAAAAAAGAAGGCAGAAAAGTTATGCTAGCAGCAGGTGATACTTTTAGAGCTGCAGCTATTGACCAGTTAGAAATATGGGCAGAGAGAGTTAACTGTCCAATTATCAAACACCAAGAAGGCTCAGATCCAGCTTCTGTTATTTTTGATGGCATTCAAGCCTCAAAAGCCAGGGGGATAGATATACTTATTTGTGATACTGCAGGCAGACTTCACAATAAAAAGAATCTGATGGAGGAATTGAGGAAAATTCGCAGAGTTATAGATAGGGAATATCCTGAAGCGAGAGTAGAAACCTTTTTAGTTTTAGATGCTACAACCGGTCAAAATGCTCTTCAACAGGCGAAAATATTTAAAGAAGTTTCTGATATAACCGGGATTGTACTTACCAAATTAGATGGAACGGCAAAGGGTGGAATTGTGGTAGCTATAAAATCAGAATTAAATGTACCCATAAGATATATAGGAATTGGGGAAGGAATAGAGGATTTGCAAGCTTTTGATGCAAAATCTTTCGTTTCTGCTATTTTTCAGTAAATTAAATCACAAAAAAATGAAAAAACACAGCTTGACAAAAAGCAGCCCTTCATATAAAATCTTAATGTAAAGGTTAGGACCTTAACGGGTGGGATTTTTGTGGATGATGATTTTTTATTTATGACTCTTTTGTATGATTTTTATGGTGCTTTGCTTACAGATAAGCAAAGAGAAATTTTTGAGATGTACTATTTAAATGATTATTCTCTTGGAGAAATTTCCGAACTTTTGGATATTTCACGACAGGGTGTTTATGACACTTTAAAAAGAGCAGAAAGCTCGTTAGAGTTTTTTGAGGAAAAATTAGGGTTAGTAAAAAGACATCAAGAAATAATGAATAGACTGGATAAGATAAAAAAGGGCATTGAAATAATACGGCAAAGAGAAAGAAACCCAGAAATTGTAAAAATTATTGAGGAGATAGCTCATGAAATAGAGGAGCTAAATCTGTAGGAGGTAAATTTTAATGGCTTTTGAAAGCCTATCTGAAAGGCTGCAGGAAATCTTTAAAAAGTTAAGAGGAAAAGGAAAACTCACAGAAAAAGATGTAAAAGAAGCTATGAGGGAAGTAAAAGTTGCACTTTTAGAAGCAGATGTCAACTTTAAGGTAGTAAAAGACTTTATAAACTCTGTTACAGAAAAAGCTTTGGGGCAAGAAGTGATGGAAAGCCTGACCCCGGGACAACAGGTGATAAAGATAGTCAATGATGAGCTTATAGCTCTTATGGGGTCTACACAAAGCCGGTTAAATATAGGGAATAAAATTCCTGCAGTTATAATGATGGTTGGACTTCAAGGCTCTGGAAAGACAACTGCTTGTGGAAAATTGGCAAACTTATTAAAGAAACAGGGGAAAAATCCCCTGCTAGTAGCTTGTGACGTCGTCAGACCAGCTGCCATAAAGCAGTTACAGGTTGTAGGAGCTAATGTAAATGTACCAGTTTTTACAATGGGGGATAAAGCAAACCCTGTTGATATTGCAAAAGCTTCTATTGATTATGCAAGGTCTCATAACTCTGACGTAATTATCATAGATACTGCGGGTAGACTTCACATAGATGAAGAATTGATGGAGGAACTTGTAAATATAAAAAAGGCAGTACAACCAGATGAAATTTTGTTAGTAGTAGATGCTATGACAGGTCAAGACGCAGTAAACGTAGCGTCTTCCTTTAATGAAAGGTTAGATATAACAGGAGTTATATTGACAAAATTGGATGGAGATACGAGAGGTGGAGCAGCCCTTTCTATTAAGGCTGTTACACAAAAACCTATAAAATATGTGGGCACAGGGGAAAAGCTGACAGATTTAGAGCCTTTTTATCCTGATAGAATGGCCTCTCGTATTTTGGGAATGGGAGATGTTTTGACTTTAATTGAAAAGGCCCAAGCAGCAATTGATGAGAAAAAGGCACAAGAGTTAGGGCAAAAGCTTTTAACAAAACAGTTTACACTGGAAGATTTCTTAGAACAATTGCAGAGTCTTAAAAATATGGGTCCTTTAGACCAACTTCTTAGTATGATTCCTGGAATGAACAAAAACCTGTTTAAAAATGTAGACATTTCAGAAAAAGACTTAAAGAGGATAGAAGCAATTATTCAATCTATGACTAAAGAAGAAAGACAAAACCCTTCTATTATAAATGGCAGTAGAAAGAAAAGAATAGCTAAAGGCAGCGGTACCACCATCCAACAGGTAAATAGCCTCTTAAAACAGTTTGAAGAAACTAAAAAGATGATGAAGAAATTTGCTGATATTGACAAAGACCTAAAGAAAGGTAAAATGAGGCTGCCTTTCTTTAGATGATATCGGAAGGTGGGCAACTTTTGAAGGAGGTGAGAAAGTGGCAGTCAGAATAAGATTAAAAAGGTTTGGGGCTAAGAAAAGACCTTTTTACAGGATAGTAGTAGCAGATTCAAAGTCACCAAGAGATGGAAGATTTATTGATGAGATAGGATATTACAATCCTATAGCCCAGCCTGCTGAAATAAAAATAGATGTTGAAAAGGCTAAAAAGTGGCTTGGTGTTGGTGCCCAACCTTCAGATACTGTAAAGTCACTGTTTAAAAAAGAAGGTATAATTGGCAATAGTGCATCTCAATAATCCTCTCTTGTGAGGAGGTGTAATAATGGGAGAATTGGTTAAAACTATAGCCAAGGCGTTAGTTGACAATCCTGATGCAGTAGAAGTTAATGAAATTGAAGGACAGCAATCTGTTATTATAGAGCTTAAAGTTGCTCCCGAAGATATGGGAAAGATAATTGGGAAACAGGGAAGGATTGCTCAAGCAATTCGTACATTGGTTAAAGCTGCTGCCTTAAAAGAAAAGAAACGTGTGATTGTTGAGATAATCTAGGTGGTGGTATGGCTGATTATTATAATGTAGGAAAAGTTACTTCTGCCCATGGCATTAAGGGCGAAGTTAAAGTATATCCTCTTACCAATGTTCCCGAAAGGTTTTATGACCTTGAGTATGTATGGATTTTTGATGACCAACAAAGGTCCCACAAATATGACATTGAATATGTAAAGATTATATCTAAAGGAGTTTGTGTAAAATTAAAAGGAATTGATACTAGAGGCGATGCAGAAAAATTAAAAGGGGCCTTTTTAAAAGTTGACTCTCAAAATGCTTTGGAGTTAGAAGAAAATGAATACTTCATCAAAGATTTACTCGGGATGAAGGTGTATACAGAAGAAGGAAGTTTTCTGGGTACATTGGTAGAGGTACTTAAGACAGGTGCAAATGATGTGTATGTAATAAAAACTGAGAAGAGGGAAATACTAATTCCTGCTATAAAAGAAGTGGTCAAAAAAGTTGATGTTGACAATAAAGTAATGGTGGTCCACCTTCTGGAGGGGCTATGATGATTTTTGATGTTTTAACCCTATTTCCTGAAATGTTTGATAGTGTTTTATCCTATAGTATATTGAAAAGGGCTATTGAAAAAGGAAAAATAAAAGTTAATTTGATAAATATAAGAGATTTTTCAAAGGATAAACACAAAAGAGTAGATGATTATCCTTATGGAGGCGGGCCAGGAATGGTAATGATGCCTCAGCCTCTCTTTGACGCAATTGAATTTGTAAAAAGTCTAGGAAATATCCCTGTATATTACCTTGGCCCTAAAGGTAAAATTTTTAATCAGGAAATGGCGGTTAAGATGTCTAAGTTAGAAAGAATAGCCTTTTTGTGTGGCCACTATGAAGGAATAGATGAAAGAGTCTATTCTGCCATCGATGAAGAAATTTCTTTAGGAGATTTTATATTGACAGGCGGAGAGATAGCCGCCATGGCTATCATTGACGCGGTAACAAGACTTATTGAAGGAGTACTTTCACACCCTCAAAGCGCTATAGAAGAATCCTTTGCTAATAATTTATTGGAGTATCCACAGTATACAAGGCCAGAATTTTTTAGAGGTATGAAGGTGCCAGAAATTTTGCTAAGTGGTAATCATGCCGAAATAGCTAAATGGCGAAGGCAAAAGTCTTTAGAGATAACTCTTTTAAAACGGCCTGATTTGCTTAAAAAGGCTGTGTTGACTGAAGAAGATAAAAAGTTTTTAAGAGAAAAAGGGTTTGACATTTAGAAGGTGGAAGGAGGGAAAATAATGGACCTAATAAAAGCAGTTGAAAGTCAGCAGATGAGAAAAGACTTAACTCCTTTTAATGTAGGAGATACTATAAGGGTACATTATAAGGTTATTGAAGGGGATAGGGAAAGAATTCAGCCTTTTGAAGGGATAGTAATTAAAAAGAGTGGATCAGGTTTAAAAGAGACTTTCACTGTAAGACGTGTATCTTATGGCGTTGGAGTTGAAAGGACTTTTCCACTTCACTCTCCAAGAATTGAAAAGATAGAGGTTATAAGGAGAGGTAAAGTCAGAAGAGCAAAATTGTATTATTTGAGAAAGAGAGTAGGAAAAGCTGCTACAAAGATAAAGGAATTAATTTAAAAAAGGGGTTAACCCCCTTTTTTAAATATGTGGAGGAATTGGACATGATACAGTGGTATCCTGGCCATATGGCAAAATCTAAAAAGGAGATAGTTTCTAACATTAAGTTAGTGGATGTAGTATATGAAATAGTAGATGCGAGAATACCTAAAAGCAGCAGAAACCCAGATATTGATGACATTGTAAAAAATAAAAAAAGGATCATTCTTCTCAATAAAGCCGATTTGGCTGATGATATAATTACGGATTTATGGATAGAATATTTTAAGGAGAGAGAAATAGAAGCGGTAAAAGTTAATTCAATTACAGGATTTGGCCTTAAAGAGATAAATGAAGTAACTAACAAAGTTTGTCAAGATATTTTGAAGAAAAAAAAGCAAAAAGGAATGATTCCAAGGTTGAGAGGAATAATTGTAGGTGTTCCAAATGTCGGTAAATCTACTTTTATTAATAAATTAATTGGCAATAAAAGGGCGAAGACTGGCGATAAGCCGGGGGTGACAAAGGCTTTGCATTGGATAAAAACTCCTTATTTCGACCTTTTGGACACTCCTGGCATACTCTGGCCAAAATTTGACGATAAAAAAGTAGGAATTATGTTAGCAATTACTGGAGCTATAAAAGATGAAGTATTGGACATAGAAGAAATAGCATTAAACTTAGTAGCAATCTTAAAAAAGTATTATCCTAATTATTTGATGTCCCGCTATAAAATTGATAAAATAGTAGATAAGGATTTTGAACTTTTAAAAGAAATAGGTAAAAAAAGAGGTTGTTTACTTGCAGGGGGAGAAGTAGATACATTAAAAACTTCTCATATTTTGCTAGAGGATTTTCGAAAAGGGAAATTGGGGAGGATTTCTCTGGAAAGACCATAAGGGGGATTCTTATGCTTTCGAAAGTAAAAAGTATGGCAGTCTTGGGGATAAATGCCTATGTTGTAGAGGTGGAGGTAGATTTATCAACTGGAATTCCTTCTTTTGATATTGTGGGCTTGGGCGATACAGAAGTTAAGGAAGCAAGAGACAGAGTAAGGTCTGCTATTAAAAACAGTGGTTTTGAATTTCCCCTCAAAAAAATTACTGTAAATTTGGCACCAGCTGATACTAAAAAAGAGGGTACTGCTTTTGATTTGCCTTTGGCAATAGGAATTTTAAAATGCACAGAGGAGATAAAAGAGGAAAAGAAAGATATAGCCTTTGTAGGTGAACTTTCTTTGGACGGAAGCTTAAGAGGTGTAAATGGTATACTGCCAATGGTAATAGGGGCAAAGGAAAAAGGTATATCCTCTATTGTTGTTCCTTATGAAAATGCCCATGAGGCAGCAGTTGTTGAGGGGATAAAAGTATATCCCATGGAAAATTTAAAAGAAGTGATTGAATTTTTAAATGGAGATAGGGAAATAGAATCATTTACTTTAGATATTAATAGTTTTTTTGATAATGTAGAATACGATATAGATTTTGCTGAAGTAAAGGGACAAGAAAATGCGAAAAGGGTACTTGAGATTGCCGCTGCCGGAGGCCACAATGTGTTAATGATTGGCCCTCCTGGAGCGGGTAAAACTATGCTGGCAAGGCGTTTTCCTACTATTCTTCCTCAGTTAAGTTTTGAAGAGGCTTTAGAAGTAACCAAGATATACAGTATAGCAGGATTGCTTCCCAAAGGTACACCTCTTATCACTATTCGACCTTTTAGAGCTCCTCATCATACTATCTCTACAGTTGCTTTAGTTGGGGGAGGAAAATATCCTAAGCCTGGGGAAGTATCCCTTGCCCACTATGGAGTGTTATTTTTAGATGAGATTCCTGAATTTAAAAAAGATGCAATAGAAGTTTTAAGGCAGCCGTTAGAAGATGAAGTGGTTACAATTACCCGTGTAAATGGTAGCTTTAGTTATCCAAGTAAATTTATTTTAATTTTATCCATGAATCCTTGCCCTTGTGGCTATTATGGCGATGATACTCATGAGTGCCATTGTAGTGTAAATGAAATAAGAAGATACCAAAATAAAATTTCAGGACCTTTGTTAGATAGAATTGATTTACATGTGGAGGTAAAACCTCTTAAAAAAGATAAATATTTCGAAGAAGAAACGCCATCGGAAAGTTCTAAGGAAATTCGCAAACGAGTTATAAAAGCGCGAGAAATGCAACTTAAAAGGTATAAAGGTACTGGTATATACTTTAATTCACAATTAAAAGGGAATATGTTAAAAAAATATTGCAAACTTGATGAAGATACAAAAAAATTTTTAAATGAGGCTTTCGAGAAGTTTTATTTAAGTGCAAGAGGATATAATAAAATTTTAAAAGTTGCTCGTACAATTGCTGATTTAGAAGGTGCAGAAAATATTAAGTTTGAGCATGTAGCAGAAGCATTACAGTATAGAATAGTTGATAGCAAATATTGGTATAAATAAAAATTACAATAAAAATTTTATGTAAAGTAATTAAGTTTCAATTGTGATAAGAAGGTGTTAGCTTTGGAGATAACAAGTCTTTTTAATAGGGAAAGTATAAAAAATATTTTCTTTATTCTTATAGGGACTCTACTATCTTCCATTGGTATTAACATGTTTATTGTTCATGCTAAACTTTTAAGTGGAGGAGTCTCTGGTATTGCACTTATTATACAGTATTTAACCAAGTTTCCTGCAGGATACACTATATTTTTGCTAAACATCCCACTTTTAATTTTGAGCTATAAAAAAGTAAATTTAAGGTTTACAATTTTTACTATTATAGGTACTGTATCACTTTCTTTGTTTTTGGTACTTACTTATGCGATAAAGAATATATTACATATAAATGATCCATTACTTTTGAGTTTATACGGCGGAGTGTTAAATGGTTTAGGTATGGGAATAGTTTTTAGCAATCACGGGTCAACTGGCGGTTTAGATATAATTTCTGTAATTGTAAAAAAGAAATATGATAATTTTGAAATTGGGCATATTTCTTTTATTGTTAACTTTTTTATCGTAGCCATTGGAGCTATATTTTTTGGTTTGACTAGTGCTCTTTACACTCTTGTCTCAATGTACATTACTTCCTACATGGTGGATAAAACTATAAAAGGTTTTAATAGACAAAAAATGGTGCTGGTGGTTACTGATAAAGTAGAAGAAGTGAGCAAAGAAATAATGACTACATTAAAAAGAGGGGTTACTTTGCTTCATGGAGAGGGTGCTTATACCAAAGAGAACAAAAAGGTTTTATATTCCATTGTGTCTTTAACACAGCTTCCACAGCTCAAACTTATTGTACACCAAATAGATGAAAATGCTTTCATCTCTATATTAGATGTAGCCGAAGTTCATGGAAAAGGATTTATGAGGGAATTATTTTAAATTTCATTGCAAATTCTGAAATTTTCTCTTATAATTTTTTCTAAACGACATAAAATACTCAATTGAAAAGGAGCTGATAGATTGAAAAGAGTTTTTTCAGGAGTACAACCCTCTGGAGACATTCACATAGGTAATTACTTGGGAGCAATGAGGCAATTTGTTGCGCTACAAGATGATTATGAATGCTTTTTTTGTGCCGTTGATTTACATGCTTTAACAGTTCCTCAAGACCCTAAAGTTTTAAAGGAAAAAACTATTGAATTGGCAGCACTTTACCTTGCAATAGGTTTAAATCCTAAAAAAGTTACCATTTTTATTCAGTCTCACGTTCCTGCCCATTCAGAATTGGCATGGTTGCTACAATGTATAACCTATTTTGGTGAATTGAGCAGGATGACACAATTTAAGGATAAAAGCAAAGGAAAGGAATCTATTTCAGTTGGACTTTTTACATACCCTGATTTAATGGCAGCAGATATACTTTTATATAATACCCATTATGTTCCTGTAGGAGAAGACCAAAAGCAGCACTTAGAACTGACAAGGGACATTGCGCAGCGCTTTAATAACAGATTTGGTGAAACTTTTGTTGTGCCCGAGCCTATGATATTAAAATTTGGTGCGAGGATAATGAGTCTTACTGACCCTACTAAAAAGATGAGTAAAAGTGACAGTGACCCAAATAACAGAATCAATCTTTTGGATGAGCCTTCTGTAATCAAAAAGAAAATAATGAGAGCCGTGACTGATTCTGAGACTGAAATAAGGCTTGATTGGGAAAACAAACCGGGTGTTAGCAATCTTTTGACTATTTATAGTTTATTTACAGGTATGGAAATAGAAGAAGTTGTAAATAAATTTAAAGGACAGGGTTATGGCACTTTAAAGAAAGAATTAGCAGAGGTTGTAATAGATAAATTGACTGTTATACAAAAAAATTATAAAGACCTCAGTAGAGATTATGTTTTGAAGGTTTTAAAGGAAGGGGCAGAAAGAGCTCAAGCTGTTGCTGAAAAAACTTTGAAAGAAGTAAAAGAAAAGATGGGATTGATATTAAAAGATTAAAAAGGCGTTTGGGAAATGACTTAGTTTTTCAAAGGCTAATGTATCAGGATTTAAATAAACCTCAATCACGTCAAAACGAGGCTGAAAATTTCGAAATTTTTCTGTTGAAGCCAAGTACAACTGGGCAATTTTCAATATTCTTTGTTGTTTATGAAAATTTACAGCTTCACTTCCAGTCCCAAAAGAGGTAGAGGTTCTTGTTTTTACCTCTACAAAAACTATTTCTTTTTTGAATAGAGCTATTATATCTATTTCCCCAATTTTGCATTTAAAATTTTTCTCTAAAATTTTATAACCTGATTTTAATAGATATTGGGCAGCTATTTTTTCTCCTAAGCTGCCTATTGTTTTTTTGTTCAATGTTTTTCATCCTTTCAGAATTTTTTCAATGAAAGTCTTTCTGTGGATAGGACAGGGACCGTATTTTTTTAAAGCTTCAATATGTTCTTTTGTACCATAACCTTTGTTTTTTTCAAAATTATACTGAGGATAGATTTTGTGATATTCTTTCATCATTTTATCTCTTTCAACCTTTGCCAATATAGAGGCGGCAGCTATAGAAATACTTTTTGAATCTCCTTTTACTATCGCTTTTTGATTTATCTCTATTTGAGGAACGGTAATAGCATCTACTAAAAGGTAATCAATTTTTTGTTGTATTTTTGAAATAGCAATCTGCATGGCTTTGTAGGTAGCATTTAATATGTTTATTTTATCAATTTCTTCGCAATCAACTATTCCAATGGCATACGAGATAGCTACTTTTTTTATTACCTCTGACAATACTTTTCTTTTTTTTTCAGATAGTTTTTTCGAGTCATTTATCTCAGGGATGAAAACTTCTTTAGGAAGTATTACACAGGCGGCAACTACTGGTCCTACTAAAGGACCTCTTCCCGCCTCGTCTACTCCAGCGATGAAGTTTAAATTTAATTGATATAATTGGTTTTCATAGTATTTTAGGTTATTTATTCTTTCTATTTCTTTTTCAAGCCACTTTTTAGCTGCTTCATTTAAGCTGAGAGATTGAAAGTCACAAGAGGGATTTTGGTATAAATAGTTTTTTAGTTGGCGTAGGTTGTATAAGTTTGACATTGTATCACCTTTCTTTTTTCTTTATTTTATCACAGGTTATGTATTATAATAAAGATAATTAGGGAAAACGATGTTAAAGGGGAGCAATTATGGAAAGAGAAAAGATTTTTAAAATATGGCTAAGTACTGTCAAAGGAATAGGGTATAAAAGTTTTGTTCAATTGATGGAATTTTTCAAAACTGCGGAAGAAGTGTATAAAGCAAAAGAATTTGATATTTTTAAAGCAATAGGAAATAGAAAATTAGTACAAAATATAATAGAAGCTCAGAAGTTGAACCCTTTTGACTATATAGAAAGATTGCAAAATTTAAAAATAAGTGTATATACATTAGAAGAGGAGAAATATCCGAAAGAATTAAAAAATATTTATGACCCACCTCCTGTTTTATATTTGAAGGGGAACATAAATTTAAAAGATAATTTGTGCATTGCCATGGTGGGCTCAAGAAATGCTACTTTTTATGGAAAACAAGTGGCACAAAAATTGGCATATGAGCTGTCAGAAAGAGGCATAACAGTTGTAAGTGGCATGGCAAGAGGAATTGATAGTTTTTCTCATATAGGAGCGTTGAAGGAAAGAGGAAAAACTATTGCTGTTTTGGGAAATGGCATAAACATAGTTTATCCAAGAGAAAATAAAAAATTGATGGAGCAAATTAGTGAAGAGGGATTGCTGGTTTCAGAGATTCCTCTTGATGCTCCTCCGCTGCCACAAAATTTTCCTCTGAGAAATAGAATCATAAGTGGGTTATCTCTTGGGGTAGTTGTGATAGAAGCAGGAATAAAAAGTGGATCTTTATTGACGGCTCAATTTGCTTTAGAACAAGGAAGAGAGGTTTTTGCAGTACCTGGGAATATAACGAGTGCTTATAGCAGAGGAACAAATGAGCTCATAAAACAAGGTGCGAAAATTGTGATTGGTGTTGAGGATATTTTAGAAGAATTTAATTTAAGAGAGGATGTACAACAAAAGATTGAGGAAAATCTTATGTCTTCTCTGACGGAGGAAGAAAAAGAAGTGTACGATTTTATTTGTGAAGCTCCAAGAGATATAGAAGAAATAGCAGGCTATGTAAAAATAAAAATCTCAAAAGTTAATGCAATTTTATCTTCTTTAATGTTAAAAGGTATGATTGAAAAACTTCCTGGCAATAAATATGAGAAAAAAATATTTTGATAATTGTCAAAAACTTTGATATAATTATAAATTGTTTTGGAGGTGTAGAAATGGCAAAATTTCTAGTTATTGTGGAATCTCCAGCTAAAGCTAAGACCATCTCTAAATTTTTAGGTAAAAATTTTAAAGTAGCAGCTTCCATGGGACATGTGAGGGATTTGCCTAAAAGTCAGTTAGGCATTGACATTGAAAATAATTTTGCTCCTAAGTACATAACTATTCGTGGAAAAGGGGCTATTATAGAAAATTTAAAAAAAGAAGCAAAGGATGCAGATAAAATTTTTTTGGCCACTGACCCTGACAGAGAAGGAGAAGCAATTTCCTGGCATATTGCCCAATTGTTAAATTTGAATATTAAGGAGCCTTGTCGCATAGAATTTCACGAGATCACAAAAAATGCAGTGCAAACTGCTCTTAAAAGCCCCCGCTCTATAGATTTAAATTTAGTAGATGCGCAACAAGCCAGGAGAATTCTCGATAGATTAGTAGGATATAAGATAAGTCCCCTTCTTTGGAAAAAAATAAAGAGGGGATTAAGTGCAGGCAGAGTTCAATCAGTAGCAGCTAGGCTTATTTGCGACAGAGAAAGAGAAATAGAAGATTTTGTGCCAGAGGAGTATTGGAGTATTACCACGATTTTCTCTGATGAGAAAAACTCTGGCAAGTTTGAGGCAAAATTCTATGGTACTAAAGAGGATAAAGTTGAGTTAAAGACAAAAGAAGATGTAGACAAAATATTAGCAGCATTGTCTGAAGAATACATTATAGATAAAGTAAAAATAGGTGTCAAAAAGAGGAACCCTTCTCCACCTTTTATCACTAGTACTTTACAACAAGAGGCTTCGAGAAAATTGGGATTTACTGCAAAAAAAACTATGTTAATTGCCCAACAATTATATGAGGGGGTAGAAATCAAAGGAGAAGGCAGTGTAGGTCTTATTACTTATATAAGAACTGATTCTACAAGAGTCGCAAATGAGGCTAAGGCTGAAGTCTATAAATACATAGTTGAAAAGTTTGGAAAAGAGTATTCTAATCCTGAAGCAAATTACGCGTCTAAAAGAGCCAATGTGCAGGATGCTCACGAGGCTATAAGACCTACTTCCATTTACAGAGATCCGGAAAGTATAAAAGATTCCCTAACACCAGACCAATATAAATTGTACAAACTAGTTTGGAGTAGATTCCTAGCAAGTCAAATGGCACCTGCAATTTACGATACTGTTTCTATGGACATAGTAAATAATGGATATGTTTTTAAAGCTTCCGGGTCTAGCATTAAATTTTTAGGTTTTATGACAGTGTATGTAGAAGGAACAGATATGCAGGAAGAGGAAGAAAAAACTGTACCTGTGCTTCAAGAAGGGACCAAATTGTTTTTAGAGGAATTAAAACCAATGCAACATTTTACCCAGCCTCCGCCTCGATATACGGAAGCTTCTTTGATTAAAGAATTGGAAGAAAAAGGGATAGGTCGTCCCAGTACTTATGCTCCTACAATCTCTACTTTGTTAGAAAGAGGATATGTTGTAAAAGATAAAAAGAATTTAAAACCTACAGAATTGGGTTTTATTGTAACAGACGTACTAAAAGAGTTCTTTTCAAAAATTGTAGATGTAAAATTTACTGCTGAGATGGAAGAGCAGCTAGATAAAATTGAAGAAGGTCAAGTGAAATGGTATGAAATTGTGGGAGAGTTTTATGAAGACTTTTATAAAACTTTAAAAATTGCTGAAGACCAAATGGAAGAGATAGACGTAAAGGAAGAAGTAGAAGTAACTGACATTAAATGTGAATTTTGCGGGAGAAATATGGTTGTAAAGAAAGGCAGGTATGGAAAATTTCTTGCTTGTTCTGGCTTTCCTGAATGCAAAAATACAAAACCCTTATACGAAAAGGTTGGTGTGAAATGCCCTAAATGTGGTGGAGAAATTGTAAAGAAAAAGAGCAAAAAAGGCCGAACTTATTACGCTTGCGAAAATGCACCTAATTGCGATTTTATATTGTGGGATAAACCTGTTGATGAAAAATGTCCTGTTTGTGGTAGCCTGTTAGTAGAAAAAAATACAAAAAATGGTCATATGCTAAAATGTTCTAATCCAGAATGTGATTATCAAAAAGAAGTTAAATGAATTTAACAAAAATTTTGAATTAATTCTTGAAGCTTTGTGAAAAATATGTTAATATTAAACTATCTAAAGGGGTGTAAACATGTTTAAGGGTACTACCATAATTGCTGTGAGAAAAGGCGATAAAGTGTCAGTGGCTGGTGATGGACAGATTACCTTTGGAGAAAATACAATTTTAAAACATGGAGCGAAAAAAATTAGAAGATTGTATAATGGAGAAGTAATAGTAGGATTTGCTGGTTCGGTAGCTGATGCATTGACTCTTTCGCAAAAATTTGAAGAAAAACTTGAGCAGTATGGAGGTAATTTAAAAAGAGCAGCAGTAGAATTGGCACAGGAATGGAGAAAAGATAAGATTTTAAGAAAGTTAGAAGCTCTTTTGATTGCGGTAGATAAAAAGGATACTTTACTTATTTCTGGCACTGGTGAAGTTATTGAGCCAGATGAGGATGTGATTGGGATAGGATCTGGAGGAAATTATGCTATGGCTGCAGCTTTGGCATTACGGTATAATACTGATTTAGATACAGAAGATATAGCAAAAAAAGCTTTAGAGATAGCTTCAAAGATTTGTGTTTACACTAATAGCAACATAACAGTTGAGACTTTATAGGGGGTGCTCTAAGTGAAGAATTATACTCCCAAGGAGATTGTAGAGGAATTAGATAAATATATTGTAGGACAAAAGGAAGCTAAAAAGTCAGTAGCAGTGGCTTTACGAAATAGATATAGGAGAAATCTTTTACCTGACGATTTTAAAGAAGAAGTGACCCCCAAAAATATAATTATGGTAGGCCCTACTGGAGTAGGAAAGACAGAGATTGCTCGAAGAATTGCGAAATTAATAGAAGCTCCTTTTGTAAAAGTGGAGGCTACTAAGTTTACTGAGGTAGGATACGTAGGACGAGATGTAGATTCCATGGTAAGAGACCTTGTAGAGGCTGCTGTAAGAATGGTAAAAGAGGAAAAATTAAAAAAAGTTACTGAAAAAGCGAAAAAAATTGCAGAAGATAGGCTAATTGATTACATAATTGGAAAAAGAAAAAAACAAACTAAAAATCCTTTTGAAGTATTGTTTAATTATCCTTCTGCCGAGAAAAGTGAAGAGACAGAAGAAGAAAGTACGCAATACAAAAGAGAAGAAATAAGGCAAAAGTTAAGAAATGGCGAGTTAGATAATTATATAGTGGAAATAGAAGTAACAGATACATCTACACCAATGCTTGAGATGTATACTAATTTAGGGTCCGAAGAAATGAATATAAATTTGCAAGATGTATTTGCTGATATTTTACCTAAAAAGAAAAAAATTAAAAAAGTCCCTGTTTATGAAGCAAAGAGAATTCTAGAGTCTGAAGAAGCTCAAAACCTTATAGATATGGATGAAGTAATCGAAGAGGCTATTAAAAGAGCAGAAGACGATGGGATAATCTTTATAGATGAAATTGACAAAATTGCCAGCAGCGGTTATACAGCAGGACCAGATGTATCAAGGGAAGGAGTTCAAAGGGATATTCTTCCTATAATTGAAGGTTGTACAGTAATGACAAAATACGGTCCTGTTAAGACAGACCATATATTGTTTATAGCAGCTGGTGCTTTTAATGTTGCAAAAGTGACTGATTTAATCCCTGAGTTACAGGGAAGATTTCCTGTAAGAGTTAATTTAAAACCTCTCACAAAAGAGGACTTTATAAGAATATTAAAGGAGCCTAAAAATGCCCTTACAAAACAGTATCAGGAGCTTTTAAGAACTGAAGGAATAGAAGTTAAATACACTGATGAAGCAATTGAGGCTATTGCAGAAGTAGCATATCTTATAAATCAACAATCGGAAGATATCGGTGCAAGAAGATTACACACTGTCATGGAGAAGTTATTTGAAGAATTATCTTTTAATGCGCCAGAATTAGGAGGGCAGCAAATAGTGATAACTGAAGAATATGTAAAAGACCAATTAAAGGATAGTTTAAATAAATATGAAGTTAATAAATACATTTTATGATAATAAAAAATAAAAACATAGGAGGATTAGAAATATGAGCACACTATTAGAAAAAACCAGAAAAGTAAACCGAATTTTACAAAAAACAGGAATTCAACCAGTTGATTTTAATGAAATGGCTAATATACTAAAAGATGTCATTGAAGCCAACGTATATATTTTGAGTAGGAAGGGTAAAGTATTGGGTTATAGTATATTAAGAGATTATGGAAATGACATTTTTACTCAAAGCAAAGTAATACCTGAAGAATATAATGACAAACTTTTGCGAGTGACAGAGACGCTGGCTAATGATAAAGGTAACCTTTTTAAAGAAGATAAAGTTTTATCAGATTTAATTTTGACTATAGTACCTGTCAATGGCGGTGGAGACAGGTTAGGAACTTTAGTTTTATCAAGAGGAGTAAAAGAATTTACTGACGATGACTTGATATTGGCAGAATACGGTGCTACAGTAGTTGGCCTTGAAATTTTAAGGTCAAAAAATGAAGAAATAGAGGATGAAGCGAGAAAAAGAGCAGTTGTTCAAATGGCACTAGGAACACTTTCTTACTCCGAATTAGAAGCCATAAAAAATATTTTTGAAGAGTTAAATGGAAAAGAAGGATTATTAGTTGCAAGTAAAATAGCAGATAAAGTAGGTATTACAAGGTCTGTAATTGTAAATGCACTTAGAAAGTTTGAAAGTGCTGGCATAATTGAGTCAAGGTCTTTAGGAATGAAAGGTACCCATATAAGGGTACTAAACGATAAATTATTAGAAGAGTTAGAGAAAATGAAAAGATAAATTTAAACCCTTATTGAAAAATATAAGTCTCCGCTTTTATGCATGGGGTTGTACTTTAGCATGAAAGTAGGAGACTTAATTTTATGTAAAAGAGTCGAGTCCTATAAAAATAGGACTTCAGTTTGTTGACAAAGTAAAAAAATATTCAAAAGGAGATATTTTGTATCGTCGCTCCGATGTTCCAAAGCGACAAAACTAAAGCTCGACCTTCGGGTTCCGGCAGGGTTCCGGGCACATTCGACATCCTTGTCTTAGTGCCCGCCTTCGCCATCCATGGCTTCGGCCCTGCCTCCACCCTCGGCCTTGCTAAGTTTTGTTGCCGCTTTGTCACAAGTCGCACCAATTACAAAATATCTCCTTTACGAAAGTTTTCTATAGTCTGGAGCCCTATAAAAATAGGACTTTTTTCTTATGGTGTAAACTATTACGGCATGATATAATATTATTCGATAAAAATTGATATTATTTTACAAAAAAGGCAGTGTTAAAACAAAGTTAAATATTTATTTTTTGGCTTATTTTAGCAGGATTTTTGATTTTTTTGTCGAATTAAGTATATTGTGGTCGAATAAGAGGAGGCGAGAAAATGCTGGATTTAGGAATTGAAAATATAGATTTGCTACAAAAAGGATTATACGCAGCTACTGTAAGAAACAATGTGATTGCCAATAACATTGCTAATGTGGATACTCCTAATTTTAAAAGGTCTGAAGTCAAATTTGAGGATATTTTAAAAGATGCCATAAATGGTACAAAGTTAAAAGGTTATGTTACAAATCTTAAGCACATTCCTATTGGCCCACCTGCTATTGATTCCATACAACCGGAAATTATTCAAGTAAATGACACTTCCATGAGGCTAGATGGAAATAATGTAGACATAGATGCTGAAATGGCAAATTTGGCTAAGAATCAGTTGTATTACTATGCCCTTGTCCAAAGAGTGAACGGAGAGCTTAATTCTATCATGACTGCTGTAAAAGATGGGAGGTAATTTAAATGAACTTATTTAGCTCGATGGACACAAGCGCTTCAGGTTTAACTGCAGAACGAGTGAGGATGGATGTAATATCCCAAAATATAGCTAATGTAAATACTACAAGGACTAGTCAAGGAGGACCATATAGGAGAAAATTAGTGATTTTGAAAGAAATACAACCTGACAGTTTCGAAAGCATTCTTGATAAAGTTAAAGGCAAATACAGTGGCAAAGGTGTAGAAGTTGTCCAAATATCAGAAGATGTCCAAACTCCTTTGAGAAGAGTATACGATCCAGGTCATCCTGATGCTGACCAAAATGGATATGTGGAGTACCCAAATGTAAACATTGTTTCTGAAATGGTAGATATGATTTCTGCTACTCGTGCTTATGAAGCTAATGTAACAGCCTTTAATGCTTCAAAAGCCATGTTTCAAAAGTCTTTAGAAATTGGCAGGGGGTAGACGTAAATGGTTAATCAAATAACACCGGTTAATCCAGTAGCTTTGGATAGCACATTAGAAGCAACACAAAATAGCAGTAAAATAGATACTTTTAGCGACTTTTTAAAAGAAGCTTTTAACAAGGTAAATGATTTACAGTTAACGGCAATGAAAAATGACCAAAAACTTGTAACTGGTGAAATTGATGATATAAATCAAGTGATGATAGATGCCGCAAAAGCTGATATTGCACTGCAGCTTACAATTCAAATAAAAAATAAAGTGCTGGAGGCCTATCAGGAAATAATGAGGATGCCATTGTAATGTCTTTAATTGAAATGAGGTGAATTAATGCCAGAGTTCATTGCCAATTTTAGAGAGCAACTGACAAACTTTTGGAATAAGTTTGATAAAAAACAAAAGATACAGTTAGGAATTATCGCTATTTTGCTTTTTATAGGCATTTCTTTATTAGTTTACATAGTTAATAGGCCTAATTATGTAGTTTTATATTCAGATTTAAGTATAAAAGATGCAGGAGCAGTAGTTGAAAAATTAAAAACTGAATTTAAGATTCCATATAAAATATCGAACGATGGGACGACAATTTTAGTACCTGCACAATATAAAGATGAAGTGAGAATGAAACTTGCGACAGAAGGAATCCCCCAAGGGGGATTTAGCTTTGAAGAGGCTATGAATAACTCTCTTGCCACAACAGACCAAGAGAGAAGACAAAAGTATCTGTATTTTCTTCAAAATGAAATACAAAATTCTCTAAAAACTATAGATGGAGTGCAGGATGCTATTGTCAACATCGTAGTACCTGATCAAAATGCCTTTGTACTTTCAAATACTACTAATCAAGCTACAGCAGCTGTGATGCTAACTTTAAAGCCAGGTGTAACTTTATCTTCTTCTCAAGTCAAAGGAATCATAGATTTTGTATCTAAAAGTGTAGAAGGTTTAAAACCTGAAAATGTTACTGTAATTGATAATAATGGTAAAATCCTTACTGCAGAAAGTGATACTACTGCTGAAAATACTAATACTCAATTTGTTCTTCAAAAAAAGGTTCAAGAAGATTTACAAAACAGTCTTCAAACTCTTTTAGAACAAATTTTTGGTCCTGGAAATGTTGTTGTTAGAGCTAACGTAACTTTAAATTTTGATAAAAAGACGGAAGACAAAATAGAGTATTTTCCTGTTCAAGGTAATGACAATAAAGGAATTGTAAGAAGCGTACAAGAACTTAAAGAAAAAGCTACGGGTACACAGGGGACAAATCCAACAGGTACTGCCTCAAATAATCCTCCTGTAACTTCAACAACTAGCAATAATACTTCTGATTACAATAAAACAGAAACCACTATAAACTACGAAATAAATCAGATTAAGACAAGTCTTGTTCAAGCGGAAGGTAAGATTGAAAGTATTTCTGTTGCTGTTGTTGTAAATCAAAATCTCAATAATTCTATGAAACAACAAATTGCTGACTTGGTTACAAAAGCTGCAGGCGGAGATTCTCTTGTAAAAGTATCGGTTCAAGGAATGCAATTTAATCAAGACCTCTTAAAGACAATGCAGCAGCAGGCAAAAGTTTCAAAGGGAGTACCAGTGTATGTATGGGCTATATTAGCAGCTTTAGTGTTAGGAGGCATGCTATTCCTTATTATGATGAAAAGGAAGAAAAAAGAAACCTCTTTAACTACAGCTGGGCAGGAAGTCTTAGCTACTGTAGAGTCTATCGAAGAAATAGATTTCTCAGAGAAGGACGAAAAGAAAAAACAGATAGAAAGACTTATAAAAGAAAAGCCAGAACTTGTGGTGCAGGTAATTAGAACATGGCTTAATGAAGAGTAGGTGGTGGTATTATGGCGAGAGGTGCACTCACAGGTAGGGAAAAAAGTGCAATGCTTTTGATTGCATTAGGGCCAGACCTTTCAGCTCAAATATATAAGCATTTAAGGGAAGATGAAATTGAACAATTAACTTTGGAAATAGCTAGTATACGAAATCTTACTCCTGAAGAGAAGCAAAAAGTTATAGATGAATTTTATAACATGTGCGTAGCGCAAGAGTACATAATAGAAGGCGGAATAGAATATGCAAAAGCAGTTTTAGAAAAAGCTTTGGGTACTCAAGAAGCTTTTGAGGTTATAAATAAATTGACTTCTACTTTGAAAGTAAGACCTTTTGATTTTATAAGAAGAGCGGATCCATCGCAAGTTTTAAATTTTATACAAAATGAGCATCCTCAGACTATTGCAATGATTTTGTCCTATTTAAAACCTCAACAAGCAGGAGCAATTCTATCCTCACTGCCTGAAAATTTACAGGCAGAAGTAGCTATGCGAATAGCGACAATGGAGAGCACTTCTCCTGAAGTAGTAAAAGAAGTTGAGAGAATTTTAGAGAGAAAATTGTCTTCGTTAGTTACACAAGATTATACTTCTTCAGGCGGTATTCAGACAATTGTAGATATACTAAATTCTGTAGATAGAAGTACAGAGAAAAATATCTTGGATACTCTTGAGACTATAAACGTTGAGCTAGTAGAAGAAATTAAGAAGAGGATGTTTGTATTCGAAGATATTGTCACATTGGATTCCAGATCTATACAGAGAGTATTGAGAGAAGTAGACAATCACGATATTGCTCTTGCTCTTAAAGGTTCCAGTGAAGAAGTGCAAAGAGTTATTTATAGTAATATGTCTAAGAGACTTGCCGATATGATAAAAGAAGACATACAATATATGGGACCTGTAAGATTAAAAGATGTAGAAGAAGCACAGCAAAGAATTGTAAATATCATAAGAAAATTAGAAGATGCAGGGGAAATTGTAATATCAAGAGGAGGAGGGGACGAAATTATTGTATAGAGTATATAAACAACAAGAAATAAACCTTTCTTCTCCCATAGTTTTAAGAATTGTGGAAAATGGCAATTACAAAGAAAAAGTGGAGAAAGTAATTGAATTGAGTGAACAAAGAGAGGATATAAAAAAAGAAAGTGAGATTTTAGCAAAGCAAATAATAGAGAGGGCGAGACAAGTCCAGCAAGAGATACTTAGAAAGACTAAGGAAGATGTAGAAAAAATTTTAATAGAAGTAGAGAAAAAAGCGAAGAAGATTGAAGAAGAGTATAAAGAAAAGGGTTATCAAGCTGGATATACTGTAGGATATCAAGAAGGATACAAAAAAGGAGAAGAAGATGCTAAAGCTATAATAGAAGAAGCAAAGGCTATCAAAGAAGAGATTATTAGAGAAAAACAACGAATGTATAAAGAAGTAGAAAATGATATTGTAAGTGTAATTTTGCTGGCAGTAGAAAAAATTGTGGGTAAATATGTAGAAGAGGACAAAGATATAATATTAAATCTCATCAAAAAAGGAATGGAGAATTACAATGCTTTTGACAAAGTCACGGTAAGAGTTAGTGAAGAGGATTATGAACACTGTATTAAAAACAAAGATAAAATTCTTAAAGATATAGAGTTTTTAGATGATGTAAATATCCTAAAAGATTTATCATTAAAAAAAGGAGAGTGTGTAATTGAAACAAATTCTGGAGTGATAAACTCTGGTGTTAGTACACAACTTAAAGCTTTAAAAAACTTATTTGTGGGTGTGCTAAATGAGTAATATTGTTTTGGATAAATATAGAAAGGCTCTTCAAGAAAAAAGGCTAATTCAATATTATGGAAAAGTTTCTCAAGTAATAGGATTGACAATCGAAAGCACAGGGCCACTTTCCAATATAGGAGAAATATGTAATATCAAGACTATTAATGGGAATACAATTTTGGCAGAAGTTGTAGGTTTTAAAGAAGAGAAAGTGTATCTTATGCCATTAGGAAATATGGAGGGAATAGGAGCAGGCAGTAAAGTTATAGCTGCAGGTCAAACCCTTAGAGTTAACGTAGGAAATGAACTTTTGGGAAGGGTATTAGACGGTTTGGGCAATCCTATAGATGGCAAAGGGCCAATAAAATTCGAAAAATCTATTCCTATTAATAATGTGCCACCTGACCCTTTGGAAAGAAAGCGAATTAGAGAAGTTATGTCTCTTGGTATAAAAGCGATAGATGGACTACTTACCTGCGGCAAAGGGCAGAGAATTGGTATTTTTGCAGGAAGTGGTGTAGGAAAAAGCACGCTGTTAGGCATGATGGCAAGAAACGCGAAAGCTGATTTAAATGTAATAGCTCTCATTGGAGAAAGGGGAAGAGAAGTAAATGAATTTCTAGAAAAAGATTTGGGGGAAGAAGGCTTAAAAAAATCTGTGGTTGTAGTAGCTACCTCTGATACCCCAGCTCTTATAAGAGTAAAAGGCGCTATGACTGCAACTGCCATAGCTGAATATTTTAGAGACCAAGGGTTAGACGTCCTTTTGATGATGGATTCAGTAACTCGTTTTGCTATGGCGCAAAGAGAAGTAGGGCTTTCTATAGGAGAAGCTCCTGTTTCACGAGGGTATACTCCTTCTGTCTTTTCAGTTTTACCTAAGCTTTTGGAACGCTCAGGATGTTCTAAAAAAGGTTCTATTACAGCTCTTTACACTGTGTTAGTAGATGGAGATGATTTAAATGAGCCAATTGCTGACGCAGTAAGGGGCATACTTGATGGGCATATAGTATTGTCAAGGAAACTTGCTAATAAAAACCATTATCCCGCTATTGATGTGCTAGCAAGTGTTAGCAGGGTGATAAATGACATAATTACAGAAGAACACAACGAATTAATAGCGAGGTTTAAAGATATTTTAGCGACTTACACAGAAGCGGAAGATTTAATAAATATAGGAGCATATAATTTTGGCAGTAATCCTAAAATTGATGAGGCCATTGAACTAATTGATAAAATGAATAGTTTCTTAAGGCAGAGAATAGACGAATCTTATGACTTTGAAACTACGAAGCAACTGTTATATGAATCTATTAAAAGGTGATAAAATATGAAAAAATTTGAATTTAATTTGCAGCCAATATTAAATTTGAAAGAACAGTCAGAGAAGATAGAAAAAGAGAGATTGTCTAAAATTATGGCAGAAATAAATTTACAAAAGGAAAAATTACATAATCTGACTAAGCATCTCAATGAGGTTTTAGAAGAGAGAAAAGATGAAATAAGTAAAGGGACTACAGCTCTTAAAATAGCCGAGTCTGATGCTTATGTAAGAAAAATACAACAGATGATTGAAGACAAGAGAAATCTTATAAAAAAATTAGAGAAAGATGCCGACATAGTAAAAGAAAATCTCTTAAAGATTTCTAAAGAAAAAAAGGTATTGGAGAATTTAAGAGAAAAGCAATTCACTGAATATCAATATCTATTGAACTTAGAGCAAAATAAGGTGATAGATGAGCAGATAAGTTTTAGAGTAGCTAAATCCTATTAGGAGGATAACCATATGCAAAATGAAGAAACACAAGTGAAAAAGCGGCCAAAAACGAGGCTAATATTTTTAATACTTTTGCTGGTGATTATAGGGGGCATGGCTGCGATAATTTACTTTAATATAGTGGGAAGTCAAACCTATCTAACAAAACAGTTATCAAAAGTTCCGATTTTCAAAGGCTTGATTTCTCAGCCATCAGTTCAGGACAAAAATGCAGAAATAGCAAAACTTACTAATAAATTAAAATCAAAGGAACAACAAATTGCTGACTATGAGGCTAAGTTAAAAGAAAAAGATGACCAGATTAATGCTTTAAAAGCAGAATTAGAGAAAATACAGAATGAAAGTAGTACTTTAAAACAACAGTTAGAAAATAAGCAAGCTAGTTTAAAAGATATAGCTACTTATTATCAAAACATGGATCCTCAAAATGCAGCTCAAATACTCAATAACATGTCAGATGAAGATGTAATAAAAATATTGAGTTACATGAACAAAGATAGCGCTTCAAAAATATTAGAATCACTAAAAGCTGATAAGGCGGCAAGAATAACAAATATTTTATTGAAAAATGCTACAATGATTCCTTAGAAAGGAGGTGAAAAGAGTGATAGAAGTGTTACCGGATACTAATTTGTTACCATTTAACATACAACAGCCAAGGACTGACAGAAGCAAAACAGTTGCATCTTTCCAAAAAGATAATAAGTTAAATAAATTTTCAAAAATGTTACAGCAACAGGTGGCAATTAATGAAAATAAAGAAAATTCAACAGGAAAAGAAGTATCTGATAGCAGTGTTGAGTTAAATAGTCTTTTTTCAACAACACAATCACTAAAGGAAGAAAAAAATTTAAAATCATTCCAAACAGATGATTTATCGTTAGCAGACGTTTTCAATGCGTTGCAGCAGTTAATAAGTGCATTAAACGTGGCAATTCAAAGTGACGATGGCAATCAGCTAATTGAAAAACAAAATTTTTATGTGGAAATGCAAAAAGAAGTACAAAGACTGATGCAGGATTTTTTAAATAATGGTGTTTTGGATGTTGATAAACTATCGCAAAAAATAAGCCAGTTATTAGAAGAAAAACTTGGTGTTAAATTACAACCAGATGCAATAGCTACAGCAATTAAAAGTAGCAACTTTAAGGAAGTTTTAAAGGACTATAAAGATGAAAATGTGGATATAAAAAACATGAATACTCAAAAAACAGACTCAAATGTATTTTCGCAACACATAATTAAAAAAGAAGTGAGAGAAAATTTAACTCCATTGACTGCCAAAAATGAAGATTCATCTGTGATAGACAATCAGCATATCCCTGAGAGAAATAAAGAAGACATACCCAAAACAAAGGATTCACAAACCGAGTTAAATAACATGATTAAAGAAGAAAGGAATACTGGGAAAAATCAGCAATTACAACAAAATGATTTTACGTTTTTGAAAAATGATGGAAAGACTTTTGGAAACCAACTGATTAATCACCAAAATTCAAAATTAAAAGAGGTTCCAGAATCGCAAATTTTTGACCAAATAGTAAAGAGTATAAATTTTTCAAAAAACGACATGTCTTCTACCATAAGTATACAATTAAAACCAGAATTTTTAGGAAAGCTTCAGATAAATCTTAAATCTATAGATGGAAATATTATCGCTACTATAATAACTGATAGCGAAAAATTGAAGCATCAAATTGAATCTAATATAGGAATTTTAAATACTCAATTAGATTTAAAGGGAATTAAAATAGACAGTTTTAATGTGACTGTGGATAAAAACATGCAGTTTACTTCTCAATACAATGGACAACAGCAAAGTTACAATGACAACTCACAAGAACAAAATTTGCACAGAGCATATGGTGGATATTTACACTATGATTTGGCAGAAGCAGAAGAGACAGAAACTTTACAAAGAATTTACAATCTCTCACAAGAACATATAGATGTGAGGGCGTAGAAAGGAGGGAATTTTGTGAACGTAAATACCAATTATAGTTTCTCAAATGTATACAATAACAGTAAAATTACTTCAAAAAATCAATTAGGTAAAGAGGATTTTTTGAAACTTTTGGTCACACAGTTAAAAAATCAAGACCCTTTAAACCCAATGGATGACAAAGAGTTTATTGCACAGCTGGCTCAATTTTCAACCTTAGAACAAATGCAAAACATGAACAACAGTTTTAATTCGATAAGAGCTATAAATTTAATAGGAAAAAGTATTACTGCTAATATCAATGAAAATGGGAATGTTCGCACTGTAATGGGGAAAGTAGATGCTATATATAAGCAAAACGGCGAATATTTTTTGGAAGTTGGTAATGTGGACGTACCTTTGGATGCTGTCACAAGTGTTTCAGAATGAGGTGATAAAATGTCTGAGATAGTGAAAATCCCTCAAAATCTAAATGTTAATTATTTAGCTCAGAGGATAGCGAGTAACAATGGGACCTCTACGGCTTTTAAAGAGGTTTTAAATGAAAAAATTGACGAAATAAAATTTTCCAAACATTCTCTCATGAGGATGGAAATGAGAAATGTTAAAATTACGCAGAAAGAATATCAAAAGCTTTTGGAGGCAGTAAACAAAGCTAACCAAAAAGGAATAAAGGATTCTCTAATCATAATAGATAACAAAGCCTTTGTAGTAAATTTAAAGTCTAAGACGGTTATAACGGCGATGGATGGAGAAATGTTAAAAGATAGTGTTTTTACAAATATAGACGGTGCTGTAATAATTTAAGCCGGACCTTGACAGGGGGCTTATCGCTTTTGACTGACGGAGAAAGCGAGCAGTACCGAAAATAAAGGGAGGAGAAAAAATGTTAAGGTCAATGTATTCTGCAGTTTCAGGTTTGAAAGCTCATCAAGCGAGGATGGATGTAATAGGAAATAACATAGCAAATGTCAACACTGTTGGATATAAAGCCAGCAGAATGACTTTTAAAGAAATATTTAATCAGACGATAAAAGGGGCTTCTGCGCCTCAAGGAAATGGTGGTGGAACTAATCCTCAACAGATTGGTCTGGGAGTAGCTATAGCTTCAATTGATACGTTGTTTACAAGAGGTGGTGCACAAAGGACAGATAATCCTACAGACCTTTCAATTGATGGAAACGGATTTTTCATAGTCTCCAATGGAGGAGCAAATTTGTATACAAGGGCAGGAAACTTTAGTTTTGATTCTCACGGGGATTTAGTAACCCCTGATGGATATAAAGTTTTAGGTTGGATGTCAACTGATGGGAAAACAATAAACACTGATACAGGAAATTTAGTACCAATAAGCCTCAAAAATTGGTCAAGTATAAATCCGGCAACGACTACGCAATTAGAAATAGGAGGAAATCTAAATGCTTCAACAGCAATCAACGGTACCATAAGTTATAACATATTAGTATATGATTCACAAGGAGGAAGCCACATAGCTACACTTACTTTTACGAGAACTAATGCTAGTACATGGAATTGGGGCGTGTCTTCTTCAGATCCTGCTATTTCGTCTATAACTGGTTCTGGTACACTTACTTTTGGTGCTGATGGAAAGATTGCACCTAATACAACTGCAACAGGTACACTTACTTTTAATATGAATACTACTGTAACAAACGCAAATATTGGCCCTGTTTCACTTGACCTCTCAAAACTTACTATGTTCTCAAGTGAGACTGATTTGAGGGAACTTAGTAAAGATGGAAATGAGGCAGGTTCTTTAGAGAGCATTAATATAGACAAATACGGAGTTGTCTCAGGTATATATTCCAATGGTCGCCGACAGATAATTGGACAGATTGCAATAGCTGATTTTCAAAACCCAATGGGTCTAGAAAAAATAGGAAATACAATGTTTATTAATACAGTAAACTCAGGAGACCCTATGATAGGAACAGCCGGAACTGCTACAAGAGGGGCAATAAATCCTGGAACTTTAGAAATGTCTAATGTAGATTTAGCCAATGAATTTGCTGATATGATTGTTACTGAAAGAGGCTTTCAAGCGAATGCTAAAATTATAACTACTTCTGACGAAATATTGCAAGACCTTGTGAATATGAAGAGATAACTACGGTCTGCTGGGCTTTCGCCCAGTAGACTTGATGGAGGAGTATTATGATTTATGTTACGCGTCTTAATAATGAAGAATTTGTGGTGAACGCAGACTTAATTGAATTTATTGAAAAAACTCCTGACACTGTTATAAGTCTTACCACCGGTAAAAAGATAGTAGTAAAAGAAACACCAGAGGAAATTATAGAAAAAGTTATTGCCTACAAAAAGAAAATTTTCACAATAGTAAAAGATAAAGAGGTGTTAGAATGAATAGCAAGACAATTTTAATAGTTATTGTTGCAGTGATTTTGTCTTTTGGTGTAGCTTTTTTGTATTTTAACAATTTTGCTTCTACTAATAAGCCTCAAGAAATCACTTATTATAATTATTCTCCTGGCGGAGAATTTATAACTAATTTAAAAGGAGATGGAAAATTTGTTAAGGCAACAATAGAATTGCAAGTTACAGATAAAAATATTTTAAAAACCTTAGAAGAGCGAAACCCGCAGATTAGAGATTTGATAATCCAAATTTTAAGAGGGAAAACAGAACAAGATGTGGAAGGACCAGAAGGACAGGAGAAGTTAAAAAACGATATAAAAAATGGAATAAATAAAATAATAGGTGAAGGAAAAATTGTAAATGTATATTTTGATGAATTCATTGTTCAATAGGGAGGAGGGGATTTTTTGGCTGAAATATTATCACAAAGCGAGATAGATGAACTATTAAAAGCTTTTAGCTCTGGCGGATTAGATATCCAAGAAATTGAAAAAGTAGAAGAGAGCAAAAGTAAAAAGATAAGAAATTACGATTTTAGAAGGCCTAATAAATTTTCAAAAGAACAACTGCGAACTCTTCAGATGATCTTTGAAAATTTGTCAAGGTCTTTGACTTCCTTTTTGTCAGGATATTTGAGAACGATAGTAGATGTTACAGTGGTCTCTGTTGACCAGCTAACTTATTATGAGTTTAGTAATTCTTTAAATAATCCAGTTTTCATTGCTATTATTGATGCAGCTCCTTTAGAAGGCCCATTTCTCTTGGAATTTAATAATAATACTACTTATGCAATACTTGACAGAATTTTGGGAGGAATAGGAAAAGGCGAGCTTTTGGATAGAGATTATACTGAGATTGAAATCAGTCTTTTGACCAAAATTGTAAAGCAAATGCTTCCACTTTTCAAAGAACCATGGAGCAATATATTAACGATTAACCCCTCTTTAATAAGAGTGGAAACTAACTCCCAGTTTGCTCAAATAATATCTCCCAATGAGACAGTAGCCTTGTGTACTTTATCTATAAAAATCAATGAAACAGAAGGAATAATGAATTTTTGTATGCCTCATTTAACGTTAGAGCCTATTGTGCCCAAATTAACGACAAAATTTTGGTTTTCTAGCATGAAAAAAGAAGAGAAAGTAAATCCTGAGCTTATAAAGAGTAAAATAAGCAAAACCTATATACCTATTACTGCTCAACTTGGTTCTACCACCATTACTGTAAAAGAATTTTTGGAGTTTGAAATAGGAGATATAATCGTGTTGGATAAACATTTCAAAGAGCCTGTAGATATAATAATCGATAAAAAAGTCAAGTTTCGAGGTATACCTGGAATCAAAAATAACAAATACAGTGTAAGAATAACAGAAGTTATTTACAAAGGAGATGAAGAAAGTGAATGACTTTTTATCACAAGAAGAAATAAATGCACTACTAAAAGGCTTAACCGAAGAATCTAAAGAAAATCAGTCCCAAAATGGAGAAAATTTAACAGAAGAAGAAAAGGATATATTAGGAGAAATTGGGAATATAAGTTTTGGCACATCGGCCACTACTTTATATACTTTATTGAGAAACAAAGTTACTATTACTACTCCAAAAGTTTCAGTATTATCTTGGGAAGAGTTAAAAAAAGAATTTAATATTCCTTACATTGGAGTTGAAGTAGAGTATACGGAAGGACTAAAAGGTCATAACCTTCTTATTTTAAAAAAAGAAGATGTACTTAAAATGACGGATTTGATGATGGGGGGAGAAGGAAAAGTAGAAGATGGAGAAATTACTGAACTGCATTTAAGTGCAATAGGAGAAGCCATGAACCAAATGATAGGTTCTGCTGCTACTTCTCTTTCTACCCTTCTCAATAAAACTATAAATATTTCGCCACCTAAAGCTTTTGTTGTTGATTTTACTGCTTCTTTACCAACAGATATTTCATTCCCGGAAGGCGATGTAGTAAAAATTGCCTTTAAAATGGAGGTAGGAGAAATAATTGATAGCGAAATAATGCAGCTTTTGCCTCTTGATTTTGCTAAAGAACTAGTGCGAAGCGTTTTGTCGAAAAATGAAGAAAAATCACCAGCGGTGACTTCCCAAGAAGAGAGTTCCAGTGCTATAATAGAAAGTGATGAAAAAAATGTCGAGACAGGTAACAATATCTCAACAGATGAGAAAGCTACCAAAAAGAAACAAAAAATTAATGCAAGTCCTGTAGTTTTTCAAAGTTTTGATGAAGAACCTCCATCTAAAAGCAAGGAAGAGAAGGAAAATTTAGAGCTGATCCTAGATGTGCCTCTTACGATTACTGTTGAACTAGGCAAGACTAAAAAACTTATAAAAGATATTTTAGAATTAGGTGAGGGTTCTATTATTGAATTGGACAAATTGGCAGGTGAGCCAGTAGATATTTTAGCAAATGGAAAGTACATAGCTAAAGGGGAAGTAGTGGTAATTGATGAGAATTTTGGGGTTAGAATTATAGATATTGTACACCAAAGCAAAAGAATTAGCAATATATAATAAAGATGAGGAGGAATCATTTGTGAGCAAAATAATGATAGTTGATGACGCTGCTTTTATGAGGATGATGATTAAAGATATTATTTCAAAAAATAATTTGGGGAGTGTGGTAGAAGCTGAGAATGGTGCTGTAGCAGTAGAAAAATATTTCCAGGAAAATCCGGATTTGGTTATTATGGATATTACTATGCCTGAAATGGATGGAATACAAGCAGTGAAAGCAATTCGCGCAAAGGATCCCAATGCAAAAATAATAATGTGCTCTGCTATGGGACAGCAGGCTATGGTTATCGAGGCGATTCAAGCAGGAGCAAAAGACTTCATCGTAAAGCCTTTCCAACCTGATAGGGTGGTAGAAGCGATTAAAAAATTGTTGAAGTGAGGCGCTTAAAGTGTCTAATGGCACAGAATATGTTTTTCAATTGATATGGTATTTAATTGTCTTTCTTTTAGTAATTGGAGTGGCTTTTTACATAACTCGATTTATAGGACAAAGTACTTTAAGATATACTCGCTCTACTAATTTACAGGTGATAGATTACATCATTTTAGGTAGAGATAAAGGTCTATATATAGTAAAGGTAGGAGATAAATTTTTACTAATTGGTGTTAGCAACAGTAGTATAACCTATCTTACAGAGATAAATAAAGAAGATATAAAAACTCTGAGTAATGATAAAGATTTTGTGACAAATTTGAATATTTCAATAGAACGATTAAAACAGCTAAAAAACAGATATTTGTCTAAAAAAGATGGTGAGCAAAAATGAATTTAGGAGATTTGGTTTCATCAGTGACAGCTCCTTCAAATATGGCTACAAGTCTGCAAATAGTTCTTCTGCTAACAGTTTTGACATTAGCTCCATCTATTTTAATAATGATGACTTCTTTTACTCGGATAGTGATTGTATTATCTTTTTTAAGAAACGCACTAGGACTACAGCAAATGCCTCCTAATCAGGTACTAATTGGTTTGGCATTGTTTCTCACTTTATTCATAATGGCACCTGTGGGGCAAGATATCAACAATAATGCTATTAAACCTTATACAGAAGGAAAAATAACTCAACAGGAAGCGTATCAAAATGCTATCAAACCATTGAAAAATTTTATGCTGAAGCAAACAAGGCAAAATGATTTAAATCTTTTTGTAAGTTTAGCTAAAATTAAAGTAAATAATCCAGAAGACCTTCCCATGAAAGTGGTCATTCCTTCTTTTATCATCAGTGAATTAAAAACTGCTTTTGAAATTGGCTTTATAATATACATCCCCTTTTTGATAATTGATATAATAGTCGCCAGTGTTTTAATGTCAATGGGTATGTTTATGTTGCCACCTGTTTTGATATCTCTTCCTTTTAAAGTGTTACTTTTTATTTTGGTAGATGGATGGAACTTGGTTGTCAAATCTTTGATTTTAGGTTTTAGATAGGAGGCAAAATAAGTTGAATACGGGAGTGGTTATAGATATAGGAAGAGAAGCTTTAACTGTTGCCTTAACAATTGCTACTCCATTATTAGCAGTAGCACTAGGGGTAGGACTTTTAATTAGCATTTTTCAAGCTACTACACAAATTCAGGAACAAACTTTATCTTTTGTTCCTAAAATTGTCGCTATACTTATAAGTCTGATTCTATTTGGGCCATGGATGCTTACTACGTTGGTCAACTACACTCAAAGATTGTTTTTAAATATTAATAATTTTATAAAGTGATGTAAAATGGATATAATTCAGTATTTACTTCAAAATGTTCAAATTTTTATATTACTTTTTGTCAGAATGCTGGGTATTTTTATACTTACACCTTTTTTTGGTACAAAAAATATTCCTACTATTTTTAAAATAGGTTTAGGTTTTTTTGCGGCAGTAATTGTTTTTGATACCATGGAACCGGTAGATTTGCAAACAAATAATGTTTTTGACTACTTTATTGTTGTCATCTCTGAGTTCATTGTAGGACTTGTGATAGGGCTGGCATCTATGATATCCTTTAGTGCTATACATTTAGCGGGTCAGCTAATTGATTATCAGTTGGGGTTTGGGCTGGTAAACATTTTAGACATTCACAGCGAAACCCAGGTTCCTTTAATGGGAAATTTCATATATATTTTGACAATCCTTATCTTCATGCTTCTGAATGGTCATTATATATTATTTACAATGTTGGCTAAAAGTGTTGATATAATTCCTGTTGGGAGAGTTGTCTTTAATTTACCTGGTATGTCTCAGGTCTTAACAAAAATGGTTGCTGATATGTTTATATTAGGTTTTAGAATAAGTGCTCCTATAATTTTAACAACTCTTTTGACAGATTTAGTTTTGGGAATAATCTCCCGTACTATACCTCAGCTTAACGTCTTTATGATAGGAATGCCAGCTAAGATTTTTGTTGGAATCTTTACATTGCTTATTATGTTGCCAATGTATTTGGCAATTATAGATTTTATGTTTAATGGAATGAATGCTGACATTTTTAGATTGATGAAATTTATGACAAGGTGATAGTTTTGAGTAAAATAAATTTACAATTGTTTGCCGAAGAAAAAACTGAACCAGCTACTCCTAAAAGGCGACAAGATGCAAGAAAAAAAGGGCAGGTCTTCCAAAGCAGAGAAATAACTTCTGCTTTAGTAATTGTAACAGGTTTTTTGGCAGTAAATATACTCGCAATACCTTTTTTAGGAAAAATGATGGCTTTAACAAAGTATTTGCTTTATACCTATTCTGGAGCTAATGACGATGTTTTTAATATAGTAGGTATACGGAATCTGTTTACATACCTCTTGCAACAAGCAGCATCAATAATTATGCCTATAATTTTAGTGATTTTTATTGTTTCTCTTGCATCAACTTATCTCCAAGTAGGCTTTGTATTTACAACTGAGCCTCTTGCCTTTAAATTGGAAAGATTAAATCCTGTGGAAGGCTTTAAAAGAATTTTTTCAAAAAGAGCATTGGTAGAATTAGCTAAATCCATTGCTAAAGTGGTAGTTATTTTCTATATAATGTACTCTTTTTTAGCTTCTCAATATAAAGGTATACCAATGCTTCTTGATATGTCAGTTCAAGATATATTAAAATATGCTTTAAACATACTTTTGGGAATTACTATTAGAATAGGAATCGTACTTATTGTTCTTGGAGTATTAGATTACTTCTTCCAGTGGAGAGAATATGAAACAAGCCTTAAAATGAGTAAAGAGGATATAAAGGAAGAGTTTAAAGAGACGGAAGGAAACCCACAGATAAAGGCAGAGATAAGAAGAAAACAACGACAAGTTTCTATGAGAAGAATGATGCAAGACTTAAAAAAAGCGGATGTCGTAATAACAAACCCAACTCATCTTGCTGTTGCTCTTATGTACGATAGTAATGTCAATGATGCACCTGTAGTGATAGCTAAAGGACAAGACATTATTGCCCTCAGAATAAAAGAAGAAGCTAAGAAGTTAAATATCCCTATAGTGGAGAATAAGCCATTAGCTCAGGCACTGTATAGGTCTACTGAAATAGGAGATATGATTCCACCAGAGCTTTATCAAGCTGTGGCTGAAGTTTTGGCTTATGTCTACAGCTTGAAGGGAGAATAGGAGGGATAATTTGAAATCCTCTGAGCTTACTGTAGCTCTTTTTGTAGTAGGAATAGTCTTGCTCATAATAATTCCTGTACCACCCGTTATCATGGACTTTTTATTAATATTTAACATAACTTTGTCTATAATAATACTTTTGACTACTATGTATGTAAAAGATGCTTTAGATTTTTCTATATTTCCTTCTATATTATTAATAACTACTCTTTTGAGACTGGCTCTTAACATTTCGAGTACGAGACTTATTTTAAGCAATGCCTATGCAGGTGGCGTAATACAGGCTTTTGGAAGTTTTGTAATAGGTGGAAATCCAGTTGTCGGATTTATTATTTTCTTGATAATTGCAATTGTACAATTTATCGTCATAACCAGAGGAGCAGAGAGAGTATCTGAAGTGTCAGCAAGATTTACTTTGGATGCAATGCCAGGAAAGCAAATGGCAATAGATGCTGATTTAAACGCAGGCCTTATAACAGAAAAAGAAGCTAGAGAGAGAAGAATGGAAATACAGCAAGAGGCAAAATTTTATGGAGCAATGGATGGTGCTAGTAAATTTGTCAAAGGCGATGCAATTGTTTCTATAATTGTCATAATTATAAATATCGTTGCAGGTCTCATTATTGGAATGTTAATGAAGGGCATGGATATAAATAGGGCTTTAAATACCTATACTGTTTTAACAGTAGGCGAGGGTTTGGTAAATCAAATACCGGCACTTTTGATATCAACTGCTACTGGAATGATTGTTACTCTTTCAGCCTCTGAGTCGAATTTAGGAGGAGATGTAATAAAGCAGCTTTTCAATCAGCCTCGAATTTTAAAAGTAGCAGCTGGATTGCTCTTTGCACTGGTATTAGTACCTCTTTTACCTAAACTTCCACTTATCTTAATGGGTTCATTGTTTGCATATCTTGGATTTGCAGGGGCCCAAAAAGTAACAGTAAAAGAAGAAGAACAAGAAGAAAACATAAAAGAGTTAGAGAACATAAGAGATCCTAAGAAAGTATATGAATTATTGCAAGTGGACCCTATTGAACTGGAATTTGGTTATGAATTAATTCCTCTTGCAAGTGGAGAATTATTAGATAGGATTGTCATGATAAGAAGACAAATTGCTCTTGATTTGGGTATTGTGGTTCCAATGATTCGTTTAAGAGATAATATTCAATTAAAACCTAATGAATATGTTATAAAAATTAGAGGAAATGAAATTGCCAGAGGCAAGGTATATATTGATAGGTATATGGCTATGACAGCAGGAGAAATAGATGAAGATATTTCTGGAATTCGAGAAAAAGAACCAGCTTTTGGATTACCTGCAATTTGGATAGATGAAAACGAAAAGTCAAAAGCAGAAGCAAGGGGATATACAGTAGTAGATGTTCCTTCTGTTATTGCTACGCACCTCACTCATATTATAAAACAGCATGCCCATGAACTTTTAGGAAGGCAAGAAGTACAGAGTTTAATTGACAATATAAAAGCCACGAATCCTGCATTAATAGAAGAATTAGTACCTAAGCTTTTAACAATAGGTGAAATAGAGAAAGTACTTTCTAACCTTTTAAGAGAGGGGTTATCTATCAGAGATTTAGTTACAATATTGGAGACTTTAGCAGATTATGCTCCTATTATCCGAGATACAGATGTTTTAACAGAGTATGTAAGACAGGCTTTAGCTCGTGCTATTTCCAGTAAATATGCTGCAGGTGGTAAGATTGAAGTTATAACGTTAGATCCAAGTGTTGAACAGTTAATATCCTCCAGTATAACTCAGACAGAGCATGGTTCTTATTTAGCATTGGAGCCTTCTTTGGCGCAAAGGGTTTTAAGAAGTATCCATGAATTAGTAAAAAAGGTAACTTTAAAAGGTGGACAACCTGTAATTCTGACAGCGCCTGTAACTCGATTTTATCTCAGAAAGTTAGTAGAACAAATTTCTCCCGATATTGTTGTTTTGTCATATAATGAGCTTTTACCAAATATTGAAGTTACATCGGTGGGGACGGTGAGATTAAATGAAAGTTAAAAAATATATCGCTAATGACTATCAAGAAGCTTTACGAATGATAAAAGCGGAAATGGGAAGTAACGCTGTAATACTTCATCAGAACAGAATTAAAGAAAGAGGGATTATAGGACTTTTTAAGAAGAGTAAAGTGGAAGTAGTAGCAGCAGTAGAAGATTACCCACCGGTAATCCCTAAGGAAAGTATTACAAAAAATGATATAAACGAACTTAAAAATCTAATTAAAACTATAACTATCAATAAAAATGGAACGGTTACAGAAGCTAGGGAGAAAAATTTAATTTCTAAATTAATAGATTATGGAATAGAAAAGGAAGTGTCTCAGCTATTGGGGGAAGGAATTGATGAACTTGATAATAAAGGAATAAAAATTTTGAAGGAACGACTAGAAACTTTTATGGGACCTCCTCAAAAATTGAATTCTCAAAAAAGCAAAAAAATTTTGTTCATTGGACCTACTGGAGTGGGGAAAACTACAACCATTGCAAAAATTGCTTCTAATTTGATATTGAATGAAGGTAAAAAAATAATGCTCGTTACAGCAGACATTTTCAGAATAGCGGCGGTAGACCAGTTGAAAACCTATGGAGAAATTTTAGGAGTGCCAGTAAGAGTAGTAAATAATATTTTTGAACTTCATAAACTTCAGCCAGAGTTTGAAAAGTACGATGTAGTTTTAATAGATACAGCTGGAAGAAGCCATAAAGATGAAAAGCGAATAAGTGAATTAAAAACTTTTATCAAATATGCAAACTGTGATGAAACTTTTTTATGTTTGAGTGCTACAACTAAATCGGAAGATTTAAAAGAAGTAATAGAAAGATATGAATTTGCAGGAAATTATAAATTAATTTTTACTAAATTAGATGAAACTGACAATTATAGTTCTATTTTAAACGCTGTTTACTATTCAGGGCGACCAATTTCTTATTTTACAAATGGACAAATTGTTCCTGATGATATAACTTTAGCAGGAAGTGAAATTATCGCCTTAAGCATAGTAAAGGGGAATTAGTGTATGATGGACCAGGCTGAAAGTTTAAGAAAATTGGTTTCCCAAAAAAATAAAATAAAACGAAGCAGGGTTATTACAATTACAGGTGGAAAAGGTGGAATTGGTAAAACATGTATCTCAGTAAATCTTTCTTTGGGACTTAAAAAATTGGGCTATAATGTTACGATTATTGATGCAGATTTGGGATTTTCAAATGTTGAAATTGAATTAGGAGTTACTTCTAAGTATACTTTATTAGATGTTTTGTACAATAACAAAATGATAACAGAAGTTATAAATGAAGGGCCTTTAGGTGTAAAATACATATCTTCTGGTGGAGACTTCAACCTTATTAAAGAAGGAGTAGATTTAAGTCTTTTTCTAAACAACATTAAAATTTTAGACTATTATTCCGATTTTATTATTATAGATACGGGTGCAGGCCTCAATAACGTAGTTAGCAATTTTTTAAAAGCAGCCGATGAAGTTTTACTGATAGTAACTCCTGAACCAACGTCTATTATGGATGCTTATACTCTCACTAAGTATTCGCTGGTAGGTGAAAGCAAAAAAATTAATGTAGTGATAAATAGAGTAAAAAATTTTGATGAATACAGAAAAATTTACGATAGGTTTGAAACAGTAGTTAAAAACTATTTAGGTGTATCTTTGATTGATTTAGGGTATTTAGAAAATGACGAAAAGATGATGGAGTGTATAATTGAGCAAAATCCCATTGTCCTTAAATATGAAAATAGTAAAACCTCAAAAAAGATATTACAAATTGCAGCTCAAATTGCTAATCAACCTCCTCCTGTAGAAAATAAGGGGTTGTGGGGTATTTTTTCTAGACTTATCAATAGAGGAGGATTTAGATGAATGAAATAAATTTACTACCGGGGCAAAAATTGAGGATAGGTTTAAACAATGGTAAAACCATGTACTCATCTCAAGTACAAGATATTTCTAAAAATGGGACTATATTAATTGATACTCCAGTATACAGTGGTCATTTAGTTCCTGTGAGAATAGGTTCAATAGTTCAAGTAATTTATTTTACAAAACAAGGTTTGTTTACCTTTTATGCTAAGGTTCTAAATAGATTTTCTGGAAAACTTGCTCTTTTAGAGATAATGCCTATAAGCAATGTGGAAAGATTACAAAGGAGACAGTATTTTAGATTAGAGAAGGTGATTCCATTTACTTATACCATTAGTGAAGAAGAAGATAAAGTTTATAAAGGCCTTATTCAAGATATAAGTGGTGGAGGATTAAAATGTAAGGTAGATAAAAAATTAGAGGTAGGGACCATCATAAATTGTGTTTTTACATTAGATCAGGAGATAACAGTAAGCGGAAAAGTAGTGAGATATGATGAATCGTTAGAAAAAGGATATGAAGTTGGTATTTGTTATGTGGACATTGATGAGAAAGTAAGAGAAAAGATTATAAGCTATATCTTTGAAGAACAGAGAAAAAGTAGACAAAAAGGGATTGGATGATTTATGAGAAATGATTGTCTTGTTATAATTGGGGCTTCTACTGGGGGGCCTAAAGCATTGCAATATATATTGACTAATTTGCCAAAGGACCTTTTTGCTTCAGTAGTTGTAGTACAACATATGCCAGAAAAGTTTACTAAAATGATGGCAGAAAGATTAGACCAAAATTGTAATCTCAAAGTAAAAGAAGCAGTAGATGGAGAGGAAATTTTGAAAAATGTAGCTTATATTGCACCTGGCGATAAAAATTTATTATTAATTGAAGAGAATGATAAAGTAAAAATTAAACTTTCTACTGATTTTGAATCTGTTTATAAACCTTCCATTGATGCTACTTTCATAAGTGCTTCCAAAATAAATGCCTGCATAATAGCTGTTATTTTAACAGGCATGGGAAGTGATGGTGCAAAAGGTCTCAAATATTTAAAAGAGAAAGGAAGCTTTATTATATGTCAGGATATTGATTCTTCTTTGGCAAAAGGAATGCCTTATAACGCTATAAAAACAGGATTTGTTGACAAGGTTCTTCCTTTGGATAAAATTCCAGTAGAAATAATCGAGAAGGTGAGGGAATTTTATGGAAAATAATCAATATATCGATATATTTATTGAAGAATCACAAGAACATATAGAAAATTTAAATAGCAATTTATTGCTTTTGGAAAATGACCCCAAAAATAAGCAAATAATCGATGAAATTTTTAGATCTGCCCATACTTTAAAGGGTATGGCTGCTACTATGGGTTTTGAAAACATGAATAAATTAGCTCATAAAATGGAGGATGTATTACAAGAGGTAAAAAATAGCGAATTAAACATTTCTCATCCTATCATGGATATTCTCTTTAAGTGTGTAGATACTTTAAGTGAGATGCTGGATTCAATATCACAAACAGGAGAAGATAATGTACCTGTTGATGAGTTGATATTTTTACTTTCGGGTGTGAGTTCTAAATCTAAAAATAAAGAGGCTGTTGTAGAAAAAGAAGATAATGTTTTAAGTACCGATACATTATTGAACGTATACGAAGAAGATATAATAAGAGAGGCAGCAAAAGATAATTATAAAGCCTATAAAATAACAGTACATATTGACAAAGGGTGTGTTATGAAATCAGCTCGTGCTTTTATAATTTTTAATAATTTAGATGAAATAGGAGACATAATAAATTCTTCTCCCTCTGTAGAAGATATTGAAGATGAAAAATTTGAGGATAGCTTCACTGTTCACATCATTACAAAGGAAGATAAAGAAAGTATTGAAGAAAGGTTATTGTCTATTGCTGAGGTTAACAAGGTGGAAGTGGAACTAATAAACATTGATTTAAATAAAGAAGGAGAAAGATTTGTCAAAGAGGTATCTTCTTCACAATCTCAAAGTTTTGAGAATATAAAGAAATCTCAAAGCAGTAATAAAACTTCAAAAAGTGTAAGAGTAGATATAGACAGATTGGATAATTTAATGAATTTAGTAAGTGAACTTATAATCATAAAAACCCGCCTTGAGGGATTAGAGGCAGATAACAGAAACTCTGAAACTGCAAGTGCTATTGAATATCTAGAAAGAATAACTACTAATTTACATGATGCTGTTATGAAGGTAAGAATGGTACCGGTTGAAAGAGTATTCAATAGGTTCCCAAGGATGGTAAGGGATTTATCTTACGAGTTAGGCAAAAAAATTATTCTCAATATGTATGGACAAGATACAGAAGTAGATAGAACTGTTATAGATGAAATTGGTGACCCTTTAGTTCACCTCATAAGAAATTCTATCGATCATGGTATCGAAATGCCACAAGAAAGGTTGCAAAAGGGGAAACCAGAACAAGGTACCATTAATTTGAGAGCTTATCATGAAGGTAATAATGTCATAATAGAAGTTAGTGATGATGGAAGAGGAATTGATATAGAAAAAGTCAAAGCAAAAGCAGTAGAGAAAGGCATTTACACTGCTGAGCAAGTAAATGAGCTTTCTAAAGATAAAATTTTAGACCTTTTATTTAGGCCAGGTTTTAGCACTGCTGACAAAGTTACAGATATTTCTGGCAGAGGCGTAGGATTAGATGTAGTAAAAAATAAAATCGAATCTTTAAACGGTTCAATTGAAATATTATCAGAAATAAATAAGGGAACAAAATTTATAATTAAACTTCCTCTTACTTTAGCAATTATACAAGCTTTATTAGTAAAAGTGGGAGATGAAAAATTTGCAATTCCTCTTAATTCAATTTCAGAAATAGTTCATAAAAAAGAGGAAGAAATACACAATGTTCAAGGGAAGGAAGTAGTTCTTTTTAGAGGAAAGGTAATTCCAATAATAAGATTAAATGAAGTATTAGAAACCAAAAAGATTTCTAATAATGGAAATTTGGTGTGTGTAATTATCAAAAAAGGCGAAAATTTAGCATGCTGTACTGTAGATGAATTAATTGGTCAGCAAGAGATAGTCATAAAACCATTAGGGAAGTATCTTTCTAATATCAAAGTTATTGCAGGAGCTACAATATTGGGAGATGGCCAAGTGGCCTTGATTGTCGATGCCAACAATTTGTTTTAATAAGGAGGGAGAACTTTGAGCCTATATGTTATCGCCAAAATTGATGAGGAAGAATATGCAATAAACATAGAAAAAGTGCAGACTATAGAAAAAGTAATGCCTATAACAAGAGTTCCTCAGACTGAAAGTCATGTAAAAGGCGTTATAAATTTAAGAGGAGAAATAATTCCTGTGATTTCTTTAAGAGTAAAATTGGGTTTAGTTGAAAAAGAGTATGATGAAGATACAAGAATTGTGGTTTTAAAGGCTTACGATATGTTAGTAGGCGTGATTGTAGATAATGCTAATGAAGTGGTTGATATTGCGGAAGAAAATATTGATAACCTGGTTTTTAATGAAGTTTCTGATGAATTTGGAAAATTCGTCAGCAAAGTAGGAAAAATTAAAGATAAGGTATTTCTCATTTTAGATTTAAAAAAATTATTAGATGTCAGGGTGTGAGAAATGTGGATATTAGCCGATTAAATGAAATGTACTTAGACATTTTAAAAGAATTAGGAAATATTGGAGCAGGAAATGCTATAACTGCTCTTTCAACAATGATTGGCAAAAAAGTGGACATGCAAGTGCCAAAGGTAAAAATTCTAGATTTTCAAGAAGTATCAGATATATTTGGCTCTGCTGATACGATCATTGTTGGTATTTATTTCGATCTAGATGGAGATGTAAATGGTAATATTCTTTTTGCACTTGATATAAAAAGCGCTGCTTCTCTTATTTGGAGCCTCATGGGATTGGAAGTAAAAGAAGAATTTGATGAGTTAGAAAAATCGGCTTTAGAGGAAATAGGAAATATTATGGCAGGTAGCTATGTAGCCTCATTATCTACTCTTACTTCTTTAAATATGAAAATTTCACCCCCTGCAATAAGTATAGACATGGCAGGAGCAATTTTGAGTGTTCCGGCTATTAAATACGGAGAAATTTCTGATAAGATTTTGTTTATTGAGACCCAGTTTATAGAGGGAGAAAAACTTATAAAAGGTGATTTCTTCTTAATACCAGATATTAACTCTTTTGATTTAATACTAAAAGCGCTTGGAGTTGAAGTGAATGGAAAATAAGATTTATAGGGTTGGAATGGCAGATGCAAAGGTCACACAAAGCCCAGGAATTCTTACAACCATTGGGCTGGGGTCTTGTGTCGGAATTGTTCTTTATGACCCAATTACAAAAATATCAGGTCTGGTACATATTATGTTACCTTATAGTAACAAAATATCTGATAATTCTAATAAACTTAAGTTTGCCGATACCGGTATCCAAGTTTTGATTGAAGAGATGGTAAAATTGGGCGCTAATCCTAAAAGGTTAATTAGTAAAATTGCTGGAGGAGCGCAAATGTTTTCTTCGAAGATAAATTCTGACATTATGAACATAGGAGAAAGAAATGCAGTTGCTACTAAAGAAGTACTAGGAAAACTTGGCATACCGATCGTTGCGGAAGATATAGGTGGAAATTATGGAAGAACTATTGAGTTTTATTCTGAGGATGGAAGACTATTAGTTAAAACTATTGGTTATGGAATAAAATATATTTAAAAATTGGGGGAATTTTGTATGGCATTAGTGGAGGAGGATATATGGAAAACTTATAATTCTAGTAAAGACCCAAATCTACGAAATGAAATAATAATCAAGTATATGCCGCTTGTCAAACATATTGTCAAAAAACTCATCATTTCTGATATTACTCAATCTGAGTATGAAGACTTGATAAATCAAGGAGTACTTGGCCTTATCGATGCAATTGAAAAATATCAGCCTAGTAAAGGTGTAAAATTTGAAACTTACGCTACTTTAAGAATAAGAGGAGAAATAATAGACTATTTGCGGAAAAAAGATTGGATGCCTCGAAGTCTCAAAAAGAAGTACAGAAAAATAGAAGAAACCGTAGAAACACTTCAACAAAAATATAATAGGGAACCTACAGTTGAAGAAATAACAGAAGCTTGTGGCTTAAATGAAATAGACGTTTTAAAAACTTTAAGTTATATCAATGTTTCTAATGTTAATTCTTTAGAGGAAGCTATTGAAAATAACTTTAAATTACATGCTATTTCAGACGTCGAATTAAAAAACCCAGAAGAGGAAGTATTATACAAAGAACTGAAAAGAAAACTAGCAAATGCTATTAAAAATTTACCAGATAAAGAAAGATTGGTAATAACATTGTATTATTATGAAGATTTAAACTACAAAGACATAAGCAAAATTTTAAATTTAACAGAATCTAGAATATCACAAATTCATACAAAAGCTATCAAAAGGATAAGGGAGATATTAAGTGGATACTTTTAAAATGGGGGCTTTAAAATGGATGAAAAAAAGTACAAAGTACTTATTGACGTATCGAGAGATAAACAACAAGCCTATTTGACTTTAATTGAAGACCCCAATGGTATTAGTATTAATAAAGAGGTTTTATTACAAGAAATCTCGAAACATAATATAGTATATGGAGTAAAATTTGATGTTATAGATAATATTTGTAAAGATTTGAAAAATGCAAAAGGTGTATTAATTGCAGAAGGTAAAAAGCCTATAAATGGAGAAGATGGAAAGATAATTTTTGAGATAGACGTAGAAAGGGCTGCAACCCCAAAAATTTTGGAGGATGGAAGTGTAGATTATAAAAATTTAGACTTGTTTAAAAACGTTAAAAAAGGCCAAATAATAGCTCGAAAAATAAATCCTACCGCAGGACAACCAGGAATTAATGTTTTTGGACAAAAAGTTGATGCTCTAGGCGGGAAAGATGTAAGACTTCCTCTTGGGAAAAATACTTATATTGATGATGATAAGCTTGTAGCTTCTGTAGATGGTCATATCGTGGTTTTAAACAACAAAATAGAAGTACATACTCTTTTGGAAGTAAAAGAAGTCGACACTTCTGTAGGAAACATAAAAACGGTAGCAAGTGTCAAAATTACTGGAAATGTTAAATCAGGTTTTATTGTTGAAAGTGAAGGTAATATAGAAATTTTTGGAGTAGTGGAAGCAGCGACTATAATAGCAAAAGGGAATATCAGTATTCATAAAGGAGTACAAGGCGCTGGAAGGGCAAAAATTATTGCAGAAGGAAATATTACAGCAAAGTATTTACAAAACTGCAGTGTAGAAGCCGGAGAAGATATATACAGTGAAGCGATAATTTATTGCGATGTAAAAGCAGGAGGAAGTGTAAAACTTTTAGGAAATAAAAGCCAAATTATTGGCAGTAAAATTGTAGCTGCAAGAGAAATTTCAGCGGCAAATATTGGTTCAAAAATGGGAACGTATACAGAATTACAAGTAGGCATACTGCCTCAAAAGAGACTGAAAATAGCAGAATTAACTTCCCAAATAGAACAAAACAATGCCCAATTAGAAAAAATAGGAAAAATTCTTAAGTACATAGAAAAAATCGAAAACTTACCTCCTGATAAAGAAGAAATTTATAATAAAGCTAAAAAATCTTTCCAAGATTTAATTTCTCTAAATCATCGTCTAAGTGAGGAATTAAATTCTTTAAAGGAGGAAATAAAAAGTTCTAGTATTGGAATTATAAAAGTTTTTGATACAATATTTCCAGGAACTAAACTCGTCATTGATGACGTTATTTTAAAGATACAAGAACCTATTAAATATGCTATGTTTATAAAAAATGAGGAAGAAATAAAATTTTTTCCTCTAAAATAAGGAGATGAATTTTATGTCTTCCAATGTCCCTATTGACTTAAAATCTATTCTACCTCGTACTGTAGAGGTAGGAAACTTGAAACAAATTGACCTTCAAAAGCCTGTCATTTATTCTCAGCAAATAACAACCCTTTCTAATAGAGAAAATGAAATAAAGAAGACAAAGCCTAATGAACTCGAGAAAACAGAAAAAACTCTTATAAAAGATCGCCAAAACTCTGAACAAAAAAATAAGCAGGAAAAAGATAAAGATAAAAAAAGCAAAAAAACTATAGGGCATATAGACATAAAAGTGTGATAATATATTGACATTTAGCAAAATATATAATATAGTATTCATTGGCAGTCAACAACACACGCCTAATGATTGCAAAAAGGGTGCCTGAAAAGGTCTTTTTGCAAGAGGATTTAGGCGGAGGAATAACCATAGGAGGTGGATGTATGTCGGTAATTTCAATGAAGCAGTTATTAGAAGCAGGGGTACATTTTGGTCATCAAACAAGAAGATGGAACCCTAAAATGGCTCCTTATATTTTTACAGAAAGAAATGGAATTTACATCATTGATTTACAACAAACAGTAGAAAAACTGGAACAAGCTTATGAATTTGTCAAAAAGTTGGCCATGGAAGGGGGCACTATTCTTTTTGTTGGGACCAAGAAACAGGCTCAGGATTCTATTAAGGAAGAAGCAGAAAGATGTGGTATGTTTTATGTAAATCAAAGGTGGTTAGGTGGAACCCTAACTAATTTTAAAACAATTAGAGGAAGAATTCAACGATTAAAAGAACTCAAAAAAATGGAGGAAGATGGAACTTTTGATGTTCTTCCCAAAAAAGAGGTAATAAAACTTAGAAAAGAAAAGGAAAGATTGCAGAAATTTTTAGGCGGAATAGAGAATATGCAGTCTCTGCCTTCCGCTTTATTCATCGTTGATCCCAAAAAAGAAGCTATCGCTGTGGCAGAAGCTCAAAGCTTGGAAATACCAATTGTAGCTATTGTAGATACTAATTGCGATCCTGAGCTAATCGATTATCCTATTCCGGGGAATGATGATGCTATAAGAGCTGTCAAGCTTATTACTTCCAAGATTGCAGATGCAGTGATTGAAGGCAATCAAGGCGAACAATTTGCTGCTTCAGAAGAGTGAAAATTTTTGTCTAGTGGTAAGGAAAAAGGCAAAGCTCCTTACCACTATTGTATATCATTTATCAATCTAAGGAGGTTTTTCTAATGATATCAGCACAAGCTGTTAAAGAATTAAGAGAACGAACTGGCGCTGGAATGATGGATTGTAAAAAAGCTTTAATGGAAGCAAATGGAGATATGGAAAAGGCCATAGATATTTTAAGAGAAAAAGGATTGGCTGCTGCTGCTAAAAAAGCAGGTAGAGTTGCCAATGAAGGCTTAGTTGATGCCTACATACACAGTGGTGGAAGAATAGGGGTTTTAGTAGAAGTAAATTGTGAAACAGATTTTGTTGCGAATACTGATGAATTTAAAAATTTTGTTAAAGAAATATGTATGCAAATTGCTGCTGCAAATCCAAAGTATATTTCTCGTGAAGATGTGCCACAAACTGTTTTGGAAAAAGAAAGAGAAATTTTAAAAGCACAGGCATTAAATGAAGGGAAACCACAAAATGTCGTAGATAGAATAGTTGAAGGACGTATTGAAAAATTTTACAAAGAGAATTGCTTGTTAGAACAAGAATACATTAGAGACCCAGAAAAAACAGTGAAAGATTTGTTAAATGAGACGATTGCAAAATTAGGAGAAAATATTGTGATAAGAAGATTTGTTAGATTTGAAAGAGGAGAAGGTATTGAAACTTCCTCAAATGAGTAATAAAATTAAATAGGCAACCACATAGGGACACGGTTGTGTCCCATTTTTATAAATTACTTAAAAGATTAAGAAGGATTTTCAAAATTTTTATAGAACTTATAAGAATGGGGTGTTATTGTGTCGTCAGTTGTTTACAAGCGAGTAGTTCTGAAAATCTCAGGAGAAGCTTTGGCAGGAAATAAGGGATTTGGAATCGATTTTGACACTGTTAATCGAATAGCAGACGAGATAAAAGAAGTGAAAGAAATGGGAGTTCAAATTGGTCTTGTAGTTGGCGGAGGAAATATATGGCGGGGAAGAGAAGGCATTGGGATGGACAGAACTACTGCAGACCACATGGGAATGCTCGCAACTGTAATTAATGCTCTTGCACTGCAAGATGCTTTAGAGCAACGGGAAGTTCCTACAAGAGTTCAGACAGCTATTGAGATGAGAGCAATTGCAGAACCCTATATACGCAGAAGAGCAATAAGACACTTAGAAAAAGGACGAGTTGTTATATTTGCTGCTGGGACAGGGAATCCCTTCTTTTCAACTGATACTGCTGCTTCATTAAGAGCAGCAGAAATAGATGCTGAGGTCATACTATTAGCTAAAAAAGTAGATGGAGTCTATGACAAAGACCCAAATAAATACAAAGACGCTGTAAAATTTAGAGAGTTGTCTTATTTAGATGTTTTAAACAAAGGTTTAGGAGTAATGGATTCAACAGCAACGTCTTTATGCATGGACAATAAAATACCAATCATAGTTTTTGACCTTACTACCTACGGAAATATAAAGAAAGTAGTAACAGGAAAAGATATTGGTACAATAGTGAAGGAGGTTTAAGTATGAGTGATTATTTAAAAGCTAGCGAAGAAAAAATGCAAAAATCTTTGAGCGTTTTAAAAAACGAATTAGCTGCTATAAGAGCAGGTAGAGCAAATCCTGCACTACTTGACCGAATTATGGTAGATTATTATGGTACTCCAACCCCTCTTAACAGATTAGCCACCATTACAGCTCCGGAGCCAAGAGTACTAGTTGTACAACCGTGGGATGTTTCAAAAATAAGCGATATTGAAAAAGCAATACAGAAATCAGATTTAGGAATTAATCCAGTTTCTGACGGTAAAGTGTTAAGATTAGTTTTTCCTGAATTGACTGAAGAAAGAAGAAAAGAATTGGTAAAGTTAGTTCATAAAAAAGCAGAAGAGGCAAAAGTAGCAGTAAGGCAAATAAGAAGAGATGCTAATGATGCTGTAAAAAAAATGGAAAAAAACGGCGAAATTTCGGAAGATGAAAGAAAAAAGAGAGAAGAAGAAATTCAAAAATTAACTGACAAATATATTAAAGAGATAGACAAAGCGGTGGAAGCTAAAGAAAAGGAGATAATGGAAATTTGACAGATTATTATAATAATTTTATAGGGATGGATTTACATAAAATAATAGAAAAATTACCTAAGGACTTAAAATTTAACGTTGTAGAGACAAAATCTATTTTTAAATATGAGGGTTCTCGTTTAAAAGTTGCCAGGATAAAAGAACAAAATAACATTCTTGAAATTACTGTTATTAGAATTTAATCCCCCCTCTGACGAGGGGGTGCCCTTATAAAATGAGGAGGAAAATAAATGGTGTTTTTTCGACAAAAAAATAGAGACTTGAGTGACAAAATTGATAAAAATAGATTGCCTATTCATATAGGTATTATCATGGATGGAAATGGAAGATGGGCTCAAAAAAGAGGGATGATGAGATTTTATGGCCATAAAGCTGGTGTTAATGCTGTAAGAGAGGTTGTAAAAGCCTCTAGAGAATTAGGGATAAAATATTTAACTTTGTACGCTTTTTCAACCGAAAACTGGAAAAGACCTAAAGAAGAAGTAAATTTTTTAATGGATTTACTCGTTGAATTTCTCTCTAAAGAAGTAGACGAATTGAATAAAAATAATGTATTGATTAACTTCATAGGTGATATTTCCGTTTTACCACATAAGTGTAAAATTGAAATAGAACGGGCGCAAAATGTAACAAAAAACAACTCTGGCCTTGTACTTAATATTGCGTTAAATTATGGCGGAAGAGATGAAATAGTAAAGGCTGTGAAAAAAATTTGCACAAAGATTTTAAATAAAGAATTGTCCACTGAGGAAATTACAGAACAAACTATAAGTGAAAATTTGTATACTAAAAACCAGCCAGATCCAGATCTTATAATAAGAACAAGTGGAGAAAAAAGATTGAGCAATTTCTTATTGTGGCAATCTGCTTATTCTGAGCTTTGGTTTACAGAGGTACTGTGGCCGGATTTTGGCAAAGAACATCTTATTGAAGCAATATTGTATTACCAAACTCGCCAAAGGAGATTTGGGGGAGTATAGTAAGGAGTGGTAAATAAATATGCTAAAAACAAGAGTTATAAGTGCGATAGTAGGCTTGCCAATTTTATTTTTCATTTTAATAAAAGGGGGAAATATGCTTAAAATTGTCTTAGTTTTAGTAAGCATATTAGGACTTAATGAATTTTATAATGCTACAAAAAATATTGGGATACGGCCTGTAAAAATTTTTGGATATTTGTCAGCAATCCTTTTATATTTTTTAGAAAGTAAAATCGCAAAAGTAGATGTATTAGTTATAATCACAATGATGCTTTTTTTGCTGTTTTTGACTAATAAAAAATATAGTCTCAAAGATTACGCTCTAACTTTAATGGGAATCATTTATATACCTCTTTTCTTTTTGTACATACAAAAACTTAGAGAAATGCCTGAAGGAATTTACATAGTATGGTTTGTTTTTATAGTCTCTTGGATGACAGATACTTTTGCCTATTTTATCGGTAGATTTTTTGGAAAGCACAAACTCGCTCCTACAATCAGTCCCAAAAAGACGATAGAAGGAGGAATTGGAGGAATCATAGGCTCTGTCATCAGTTGTGGTTTATTTGTTTGGTTATTCCCTCAATCGAATGTTACTATATATCTTTCTGTAATTATAGGCTTATTTGGAAGTATAATCGCTCAATGTGGAGATTTAATTGCTTCCTTTATAAAAAGAAACTGCTACATTAAAGACTTTGGAAATATAATTCCTGGTCATGGAGGAATTTTAGATAGATTTGATAGTATTTTATTTGTTTCTCCTTTTATATACTTTATTTTTCAGTACTTAATTTAGAAAGGGATGTACTTCATGAAAAAGATAATAATTCTCGGCTCGACTGGTTCTATCGGTACACAAACATTAGAGGTAATAAAAAATTTCAAAGAAAATTTTGAAATAGTAGGACTTACAGCTTATAACAACATAGAACTTTTATCTAAACAAATTAAAGAATTTAATCCTAAAGTCGTAGCAGTTAAAGATGAAGATAAAGCTAACCAATTAAGGGAGAATCTAAATAAAAATGTCGAAATTCTAACTGGCAGCAAAGGGCTTCAAGAAATTGTAAAGTACGACGCAGATTTAGTGGTGGTAGCTGTAGAAGGAATTGCTGGCCTTATTCCAACAGTTACAGCTATCCAGATGGGAAAAGATATTGCTTTAGCGAATAAAGAAGTGCTTGTAACAGCTGGACAAATCGTAATGGATTTGGTAAAAAAGAAAGATATAAGTCTTTTACCTGTAGATAGTGAACACTCTGCTATACTCCAATGTTTAAGAGGAAATGACACAAAACAAGTATCTCGATTGATTTTAACAGCCTCTGGAGGTCCTTTTAGGGGAAAGAAAAAAGAAGATTTGAGAAAAGTAACTGTAAATGAGGCTCTAAATCATCCTAATTGGAAAATGGGGAAAAAAATCACGATAGATTCTGCCACTTTGATGAATAAAGGGTTTGAAGTAATAGAAGCAAAATGGCTCTTTGACATTTCTGAAGATAAAATTGATGTGATTGTGCATCCCCAGAGTATAATTCACTCAATGGTAGAATATATAGATGGTAGTGTAATTGCACAATTGGCTACTGCTGATATGAGGATACCTATTCAGTATGCATTAAATTATCCTACTCGCAATTACATAAATGGAATAAATTTTTTAGATTTTTCTCTTACAACTCAGCTAACTTTTGAAAAACCCGATTTAGAAACTTTTAAATGTTTGTCGTTAGCATATGAGGCTTTAAAAATTGGAGGAACTATGACTACCGTATTAAATGCAGCTGATGAAATAGCTGTATCTTTGTTTTTAAATAAAAAAATAGAATTTTTGCAAATAGCTGAAATCATAGAGGAGAGTATGAAAGAACATAATAATATACAAAATCCCACTTTAGATGATATAATAAATGTGGATAAAGAGGTTAAAGAAAAAATAGCAAAAAAATATATGAGGTGATACATTTTGACAATATTGATAAGTATAATTGTTTTAAGCGTTTTAGTAATGTTTCACGAATTTGGACATTTTATCGTTGCAAAACTTTCTGGAGCTAGAGTAAATGAATTTTCTATTGGCTTTGGGCCACGACTTTTTAAAAAGAAATACGGAGAAACAGAGTATTCTTTTAGAGCATTGCTATTCGGTGGTTATGTTGCTTTAGAAGGTGAAGATGAAAAATCTAGTGACCCGCGGGCTATAGTAAATAAGCCTTGGCCTGTAAGGTTGGCTGTCTTTGCTGCAGGTCCTTTAATGAATATATTATTAGCTTTTTTATTGCTTTTTATTGTATTTTTTAATATAGGAAGTCCGATACCACAGGTAAAATCTGTAATGGAAGGATATCCTGCTGAAAAAGCAGGAATTTTGCCAGGGGACAAAATTGTAATGGTAAATAATACAAAAATAAATACATGGGAGGAGTTAGAGAAAGCCATAAGTTCTAATGGAGAGCGAGTATTGACAATTGAAATTCAAAGGGAAAATCAAATTTTACAAAAACAAGTAAAACCAATTTTTGATAAAAACGCTTCAAAGGTAATGATAGGAATTGTTCCAGACTATGAGCGTTCTATCTCTCTTGCCTTTAAAACTGCCATCAATCAGACAGTATATTTTTCGAAACTTATTATTTTGTCTCTTGTAATGTTAGTAACCGGAAAGGTTTCTGTCAATGATATTATGGGACCTGTGGGAATTGTTCAAGCTGTTGGAACAGTCGCTAAAACAGGTGTTATAAATTTACTAGCTTTTTCTGCTCTTATAAGTGTAAATTTAGGCCTTTTTAATCTATTGCCACTACCGGCTTTAGACGGTGGAAGGATTTTGTTTGTGTTAGCAGAAGCAGTAAGAGGTAAACCATTGCCACCTGAAAAAGAAGGCTATATTCATTATTTGGGTTTTTTACTGTTGATAGCTTTGTTGATTTTTGCAACCTATAGGGATATTCTACGCATTTTTTAAAAGGTGATAAAGATGAGAAAAATTACTCGCGAAGTCAAGATAGGCAATAAAAAAATTGGAGGAAATAATCCAATTTTGGTTCAGTCTATGACTAACACGGATACCCATGATATTGAAAAAACAATAGAGCAGATAAAAAGGCTAGAAGCTGAAGGCTGTGATATTATAAGAGTTGCTGTTCCGGATATGAAAGCAGCTGAAGCAATAAAAGAAATAAAGAAAAATATAAATATTCCTTTGGTAGCAGATATTCATTTTGATTATCGATTAGCTATAAAATCAATTGAAAATGGAGCAGACAAGATAAGAATTAATCCCGGAAACATAGGAAGAGAAGAAAATATCAAAAAAGTGGTAGAAATAGCAAAAGAAAAAGGTATTCCTATTAGAATAGGTGTAAATTCTGGTTCTTTAGAAAAAGAAATATTACATAAATACAAGGGAGTAACTGCCGAAGCAGTTGTGGAAAGCGCTTTAAAAAATGTTTTAATTTTAGAAAAGTTAGGTTTTTATGATATAGTTATTTCGCTTAAAACTACAAATGTACCACTTACTATAGAAGCTTATAAGCTCGCTTCTTCGAAAGTAGACTATCCATTGCACGTAGGCATAACAGAGGCAGGTACAATTGAAACTGGCACTATAAAATCTGCTATAGGAATAGGAACATTGCTTTATTTAGGAATAGGAGACACAATACGAGTTTCTCTAACAGGTGACCCAGTCCATGAAGTAAGAGTAGGAAGACAAATTTTACGCTCTTTAGGTCTTTTAAAAGAAGGAGTCGAAGTCATTTCCTGTCCTACCTGCGGCAGAACAAAAATTGACTTGATAAAGTTAGCAGAAGAAGTAGAAAAAAGGACGAGGCATATTAAAAAGCCTTTAAAAGTTGCTGTTATGGGATGTGTTGTAAATGGACCAGGGGAAGCAAAAGAAGCAGATATAGGAATAGCAGGAGGAGAGGGAGAAGGAATCGTTTTCAAAAAAGGAAAAGTTTATAAAAAAGTTAAGGAAGAAGAGTTAGTAGAAGAATTGATGAAAGAAATTGAAAAATTACTTGAGGAGGATTCTTAATGATTTCTGTTGTAATCCCAGCTTTTAATGAAGGAAAAAATATTGGGAGAGTTTTATCAGTCTTAGAAACAATAGACCTGATTGATGAAATCATAGTTGTAAATGATGGTTCTACAGATGATACAAAAGAACAAGCATCAAAATACAATGTGAAGCTTGTCAATTTAGAAAAAAATCAAGGAAAAGGAAAAGCATTAAAAGCAGGAATAGATAATTCTAAAGGTGATATTATTGTTATGTTAGATGCCGATTTGATTGGATTTACTAAAAAACATTTTGTAAATCTCGTATCTCCTGTATTAAAAAATGAAGCAGATATGACAATTGGAATTTTTTCTGGTGGAAGAAAATCTACAGATTTCGCACAAAAAATAGCACCCTTTTTGTCAGGACAAAGGGCAATAAAAAGGCAGTTTTTAGAAAACATTGAAGAGATGGAAATCAGTAGATTCGGAGTAGAAATTGCTTTAAATAGACATGCTGAAAAGAATAAGTTAAGGGTGGTAAATGTGCCTCTTGAGAATATGAGTCATGTCATGAAAGAAGAAAAGCTGGGATTAGTTAAAGGCTTTTATGCGCGATTAAAAATGTATTTTGATATTTTAAAAATGTGGATTTAGAAAGAGGGATTTGATGATTCCAGAATTTTTCCTGCAGGAAATTGAAATAAAAAAAGTAAAACTGTTAAAAAAAGAGAGAAAACTAATTGTAAGTGTATCCTCCAACAATCAAGCAAGTTCTCGGATAAAGAACTTCCGGGATTTTTTGCTTAATAAATTTCCTTTAATTAAAGAAGTAGAAGTTGTAATAGAACAAAAAGAAAAATTTAATAATCTTCAAGACATAGTAGATAATTTTGAAGAAATATTTTTAAAAATAAGCGAAGAATATCCCACTTCTCTTAGTTTTTTAAAAACCTGTGATGTAGTAACAGAAAATCAAAAGATAATAATTAAAGCTCCCAACGAAGTAGTCTATCAATTTATAAAAAACAATAAAATTGATTTTGTTCTTAAGAAATTTCTAAAGGATAAATATGGGTTTAAAACAGAAATAGATGTAGTCCTTTTAGAAGAGTTTGAAGATACAATGGAAAGAATAATAATGGAAGAAGATATAAAAATTATTGAAGAAATCGCTAAAAGCGGGCAGAAGCAAGAAACTGGCAAAACAACAGAAAAAATTGAGGATAAAGAAGATTCCCAAGTACTTTTAGGAAAGGAAATAAAAGCTGAAGCAATATCCATTAAAAATATCACTGCAGAAACAGAAGAAGCAATAATAGAAGGTGAAATCTTTTCTCTCGAGTTTAAGGAATTAAAGTCCAAAATTTTAATGACTTTTGATATAACTGATTATACTTCATCAATACTTGTAAAAGCCTTTTTAACTGAGGAAAAGTATAATTATTTAAAAGAGAATATCCAAGTAGGCAGTTTTGTAAGATTAGGAGGGAAAGTTTTCTACGATAAATATGAAGGAGACTTAGTAATAAGTTTAAAAGACCTTCAGCTAACATCTCCAAAAGAAAGAAAGGACTTAAGTGAAGAAAAAAGAGTGGAACTTCACTTACACACGCAAATGAGTAGTATGGATGCAGTAGCCTCTGCAACAGAAGTGATTAAAAGAGCGGCAAAATGGGGACACAAAGCCATTGCTATAACAGACCATGCAGTTGTACAGGCATTTCCAGAAGCAATGGAAGCATCTTCTAAATACGGTGTAAAAGTCATATACGGTGTAGAAGGTTATTTGGTGGATGATGGTGTACCTATTGTAACAGGAGATACAGAAGCTACTTTAGAAGATGAATTTACTGTTTTTGATATAGAGACGACGGGTCTTTCCAATATAAATGATGAAATAATTGAAATTGGTGCAGTAAAAATAAAAGAAGGCAAAATAATAGATACTTTTGAAACCTTTGTTAATCCCAAAATTCCTATTTCTTCTTTTATAAAAAAACTTACTGGAATTGACGAATCTATGGTTAAAGATGCTCCTTCTATAGAAGAAATATTACCTAAATTTTTAGAGTTTGCTTCTAACAGTGTTTTAGTAGCTCATAATGCAAATTTTGATGTATCTTTTATAAAATCTAAAGCTAAAAAATTTAATTTAAATGTAAACAATGCGGTTTTAGATACCTTAGAACTAAGTAGGCATTTATATAAAGATTTGAAAAATTACAAGCTAGATACACTGTCTGAACACTTGCAGGTAAAATTGGAACATCACCACAGAGCAGTAGACGATGCTAGAGCTACAGCTGAAATATTTATAAAAACTATTGATATATTAAAAGAATTAGGAGTAAAAAAAGTAAAAGATATAAATGCCATATTAAGAGAAAGTGAAGTTGACATACGGAAACTTCCTGTCTATCATGTCACGATTTTGGTAAAAGACCAAAAAGGATTGAGAAATTTATACGAAATAATCTCTAAATCCAATTTGGAATATTTTTATAGAACACCTCGTATTCCTAAAAGTTTACTTATTAGTATGAGAGAAGGTCTTATCATTGGTTCTGCTTGCGAACAGGGGGAAGTTTTTAGGGCAATTGTATCTAACTTAGAAGAAAAGAAACTAGAGAATATTATTTCTTTTTACGATTATTTAGAAATACAGCCTGTTGGAAATAATGAGTTTTTAGTTGAAAAAGGAGAAGTAAAAAGTGTAGAAGAATTAAGAGAAATTAATCGAAAAATTTACCTTTTAGGTAAAGAATACAATAAATTAGTAGTAGCAACAGGAGATGTGCACTTTTTAGATCCATGGGATAATATATACAGAAAAATTTTAATGGCAGGAAAAGGATATAAGGATGCAGATAGACAACCACCTTTGTATTTTAAAACAACTGATGAGATGCTAAAAGAATTTGAATATTTAGGGGAAGAAGTAGCAAAAGAGATTGTAATCGATAATCCTAATAAAATTGCTGACCTTGTAGAAGAAGTAAAACCCATACCAGATGGAACATTCCCTCCTGTGATAGAGGGAGCTGAAGAAGAATTAAGAAGGCTTACTTTAGATAAAGCCCATGAAATATACGGTGACCCTTTGCCGGAAATAGTACAAAATCGCTTAAATAGAGAATTAAATTCTATAATTAACAATGGATATGCAGTTATGTATATTATAGCTCAAAAATTAGTGTCTAAGTCTTTAAAAGATGGGTATTTGGTTGGTTCTAGAGGTTCTGTAGGCTCTTCTTTAGTAGCCACTATGAGCGGAATAACAGAAGTTAACCCGCTGCCGCCTCATTATGTTTGTCCAAATTGTAAGTATTCCGAGTTTATAACTGATGGAAGCTATGGTTGTGGTGTGGACATGCCGGATAAGACTTGTCCTCACTGTGGCACTTTGATGAGGAAAGATGGTTTTGATATACCTTTTGAAGTGTTTTTAGGTTTTGAAGGGGATAAAGAACCAGATATAGACCTTAATTTTTCTGGGGAATACCAACCTATTGCTCATAAGTATACAGAGGAACTTTTCGGAAAAGGCCATGTTTTTAGAGCAGGTACTATTGGAACTTTAGCAGATAAAACTGCTTATGGATATGTCAAAAAATATTTTGAAGAACGCAATTTAATAGTTCATAAATCAGAAATCAAAAGACTTACTATAGGTTGTACAGGAGTGAAAAGAACCACAGGGCAACATCCAGGTGGAATAATGGTAGTGCCAAAGGACAAGAGTATTTATGACTTTACTCCAATACAGCATCCTGCTGATGCAGAAGACACTGATGTTATAACAACTCATTTTGACTACCATTCAATAAGCGGAAGGCTTTTAAAACTGGATATCTTAGGGCATGATGACCCTACAGTTATAAGAATGCTGGAGGATTTAACCGGAATTAATGCAAGAGAAATACCTTTAGACGATAAAAAAACTATGAGCTTATTTACCAGTGTAGAAGCATTGGGAATAGACCCTGAAGAGCTAAATACTCCTGTGGGTACTTTAGGATTACCCGAGTTTGGAACAAAGTTTGTAAGACAGATGCTTATTGACACACGTCCTACTACTTTTTCAGAACTAGTACGCATAAGTGGACTTTCTCATGGCACTGATGTATGGCTCAACAATGCTCAGGACATAATAAGAGAAGGAATAGCTACATTAAAAGAGGTAATATCTACAAGAGATGACATAATGCTTTATTTGATAAGCAAAGGTATGGACAAAAAATTGTCTTTCAAAATAATGGAAAATGTAAGAAAAGGCAAAGGTGTGACACCAGAAGGAATAGAAGAAATGAAAAAACACGGTGTTCCAAATTGGTTTATTGAGTCTTGCCAAAAAATAAAATATATGTTTCCTAAGGCCCATGCCGTTGCATATGTAATAATGGCATTTCGAATTGCTTATTTTAAAGTTCATTATCCAGAAGCCTTTTATACTACTTACTTTACTGTTAGAGCAGATGACTTTAATTTAGATATTGTATTAAAAGGGAAAGACAGAATAAAAAATGCTATAAAGGAGATAGAAGCTAAAGGAAATAATGCTAGTCCTAAAGAAAGAAATCTTTTGACCGTATTAGAAGTAGCTTTAGAGATGTACTTAAGAGGATTTAAGTTTACAAATGTAGATTTATATAAATCTGATGCAGTCAAATTTTTGATTACTGAAAAAGGATTGCTACCACCTCTTAATTCTCTAGAAGGAGTAGGAATACAAGCAGCCAAAACAATTGCACAAGAAAGAGAAAATGGTAGATTTCTATCGATTGAAGATTTTAGAAACAGAACAAAGGTCAGTAAAACAGTTATAGAAATATTAAAACAGCATGGATGTTTAACCGATTTGCCAGAATCTAATCAATTAAGTTTATTTTAGTGTTGCGTTGGTAAAAGGTGTATGCTATAATTGTTATGTCAACATAGATTTTTTGCACAAAGAGTGGGTTTTCCCACTCTTTAGTTTATATAATGAAAAATAAAAAGTTTTAGGAGGAGAAGGATATGTCCAAAATAGAACAAATTGCAAAGGATTTAGTAATGCCTATTTTAGAAAAAAATAATTTTGAACTGGTAGATGTAGAATACAAAAAGGAAGGAAGCCACTGGTATTTGAGAGTTTATATAGATAAAGAAGGAGGTATTACTTTAGATGATTGTCAACTGGTTAGCGAGTATTTAAGCGATAGATTAGATGAAGCAGACCCAATAGAACACAGTTATATTTTAGAAGTATCTTCTCCCGGTCTCGATAGACCTCTTAAAAAACCACGCGATTTTGAAAGAAATATAGGAAAAGAAATAGAAATATCCCTATATTCTCCTATTGATAAGAGAAAAAAGTTTGAAGGCGAGCTTATAGAGTTTACAGGTGATAAAATAATTATTCTCTATAATGGAGAGAGAAAGGAATTTGATATGAAGAATGTAAGTCTTGTTAAACCAGTAATAAAGTTTTAAAATTAAGGAGGGAGGATAAAATAATGAATACAGAATTCATAGAAGCTTTAAATTCTATCTCTGAGGAAAAAGGCATTCCAAAAGATACAATGTTTGAAGCGATAGAAGCTGCTTTAGTTTCTGCCTACAAAAAAAATTATGGTTCTTCGCAAAATGCTAAAATTGTGATGGACAGAGAAACAGGTGATGTAAAAGTTTATGCACAAAAAACTGTAGTAGAAGAGGTCTACAATGACCTCTTAGAAATAAGTTTAGAAGAAGCGAGAAAAATAAATAAAAAATATCAGATAGGAGATATAGTTGATATAGAAGTAACGCCAAAAAATTTTGGCAGGATTGCAGCACAAACCGCAAAACAAGTTGTGATTCAACGGATTAGAGAAGCGGAAAGAAATGTGATTTATGAAGAATTTTTGAGTAAAGAAACAGAAGTAGTAACAGGAATTGTAACCAAGGTAGATAAAAAGAATGTACTCATTAATTTAGGTCGAGTTGAAGCTATATTAGGCCCGACAGAACAAATTCCAGGTGAAACTTTTGCCCCAGGAGACAGAGTTAAGGTGTATATTGTGGAAGTAAAAAAGACTACTAAAGGACCTCAGATTTTAATTTCCCGTTCTCATCCAGGTCTTGTAAAAAGGTTATTTGAATTGGAATCCCCAGAAATTCAACAAGGAATAGTTGAAATACGGAGTATTGCTCGAGAAGCTGGTTCACGCACAAAAATGGCAGTTTTTAGCAGGGATGAAAATGTGGATCCTGTAGGAGCTTGTGTTGGATATAAAGGTGCGAGGGTACAAGCTGTTGTCAATGAACTAAAAGGAGAAAAAATAGATATAGTCAAATGGAGTTCAAAACCTCAAGAATTTATAATGAACGCTTTAAGCCCAGCAAAAGCGTTAAGTATAGAAATTTTAGATGAGAAAGAAAAAGTAGCAAGAGTAATTGTACCTGATTATCAATTGTCTTTAGCAATTGGAAAAGAAGGACAAAATGCGAGGTTGGCGGCAAAGCTCACAGGTTGGAAAATAGACATAAAAAGCGAATCAATGGTAAAAAGTTAAGTGAGGTGAAAAGATGAAGACCAAAAAGGTTCCAATGAGAATGTGCTTAGGCTGTCAGCAGATGAAACCGAAAAGAGAATTAATACGCATTGTAAGACGAGCAAAAGATTCAGTTGTACAAGTGGATTTAACAGGTAAAGTGCCGGGGAGAGGTTGCTATATTTGCAAAGATATAAACTGCCTTGAAAAAGCTTTTAAAAATAAAAGATTAGAAAAAGCGCTAGAAGTACCAATTTCTGATGAAATTTACGAACAACTAAAGAGGGAGATAGAGGATGAAGAATGACAGATTTCATTCTATGCTCGGAATAAGCAAAAAAGCAGGTAAACTTATCTCTGGCAATTATAGTGTGGATAAATACCTTAAACTTAAGAAAGTCTTTTTAGTTGTATTGGCTACTGACGTGTCAAAAAATACTTTTAAAAAGTTTGCTACAATGTGTGAACGAAATAAAGTCCCGTACATTGTATATTCCACAAAAGAGTTATTGGCAAAAGCTATAGGAAGAGAAATGGTCGGGGTAATTGGTATTACAGACGAAGGATTAGCAAATGTATTATTGGATGCTGCAAAGGAGGAAAATTATGGAGGTGAATAATATGTCTAAAACAAGAGTTTATGAATTAGCAAAAGAATTAAATTTATCTAGTAAAGACCTTATTTCTAAATTAAATGATTTAGATATAAAAGTAAAAAATCATATGAGCACATTGGAAGATGAAGAAGTAGAATTGATAATGGATTTATTAAGTGATAAACCACAACAAACAGAAGAAGTCGATCAACAAAAGGAAGAAGATACATTTGAGGACAATTTAGAAGACATAGAAGAAGAAAGAGTTTATAAGAAGAGCTTTAAAAAAGGTAATAAAAAAAATAAGAAGAATAACAAAAAAATGGTTTTAACAGAAGAAAAAGAAGAGGACGAAATTAAAATAATCACTATTCCAGAGTTTTTAACTGTAAAAGAGTTAGCAGAAAAAATGAAAGTCAATCCTACAGAAATAATTAAAAAGTTAATTGCTAAAGGAATAATGGTTACAGTAAATCAACAAATTGACTTTGAAAATGCAGCTAAAATTGCTGAAGAATATGGATTTTTAGTAGACAAAGAGGAAGTAAAAGATGAATTAGAAATGTTATTAGAAGAAACGCCCGATGATGAAAAAGATTTGCAACCTCGTCCTCCTATTGTTACTGTAATGGGACATGTGGACCACGGTAAAACTTCTTTATTAGACGCCATCAGAAATACAAATGTCACTATGAAAGAAATGGGAGGAATTACACAGCACATAGGAGCTTCTGTAGTTGAGATAAATGATAAAAAAATTGTCTTTTTAGATACACCCGGCCACGAAGCTTTTACTGCTATGAGAGCAAGAGGAGCCAGCATCACAGATATTGTCGTGCTAGTAGTAGCCGCAGATGACGGTGTTATGCCTCAAACTGTAGAAGCAATAAACCACGTGAAAGCCGCCAACGTACCCATGATTGTAGCTATAAACAAAATAGATTTGCCAACTGCAAATCCAGATAGGGTGAAAACAGAGCTAAGTGAGTTAGGCTTAGTGCCAGAAGAATGGGGAGGAAATACAATTTGTGTACCTGTTTCTGCTAAGAAGAATATAGGTATAGATAATCTTTTAGAAATGATTTTGCTGGTTGCTGAAATGGAAGATTTAAAAGCTAATCCAAATAAGCCAGCAAGAGGTACTATAATAGAAGCAAAGCTAGAAAAGGGAAAGGGTCCTGTTGCAACTGTCATTGTGCAAAGTGGAACTTTGCAAATAGGAGATGTTATTTTAGCAGGTACTGTTTATGGAAAAGTAAGGGCAATGTTTGACGATAAAGGTAAAAGGATTAAAAAAGCAGGACCTTCTATGCCCGTAGAGGTTTTGGGTTTTTCTGAAGTACCAGAAGCCGGAGATAAACTCATAGTAGTAGAGGACGAGAAAAAAGCAAGAGAATTAGCAGAAAGACGTAGAGAACTTCAAAAAGAAATGGAACTTAAACGCAAGCAAAAAGTTTCATTAGAGGACTTATTTAGTCAAATACAGGAAGGTAGTGTAAAAGAGTTAAATATTATCATCAAAGCGGATGTTCAAGGTTCAGTAGAAGCACTAAAAAAATCTATTGAAGACTTAAGCAACGAAGAAGTTAGAATAAAGGTAATACACGGAGCAGTAGGCGCAATAACTGAAACAGATGTTATGCTTGCATCAGCTTCTAATGCCATAATAATAGGTTTTAATGTAAGACCAGAGACTAACGCTAAAAATCTCGCAGAAAAAGAAAAGGTAGATATAAAGCTTTATCGAATTATATATGAGGCTATTGAAGATATCAAAGCGGCTATGAAAGGTCTGTTGGAGCCAAAATATAAAGAAGTAGAGTTAGGAAGAGCAGAAGTTAGAGCTGTTTTTAGAGTACCTGGTATAGGAAATGTAGCTGGATGCTATGTGTTAAGTGGCAAGATATTAAGGAATGCTGATATACGTGTAGTAAGGGATGGTATTGTAGTTTATGAAGGTAAAATTGCTTCTTTAAAGAGGTTTAAAGACGACGTAAGAGAGGTGCAACAAGGATTTGAATGTGGTATAGGTATAGATAGGTTCAATGACATTAAAGAGGGGGATATAATAGAAGCTTATCAAATGGAAGAAATTCCTCGTTGAAAGGATGAGTATAATGCAGTACAGGAATAGTCGACTTTCAGAAGAAATGAAAAGAGAAATAAGTAAGATGATTTTAGAAGAAATTAAAGACCCAAGAATTAAAGCAATGGTTAGTATAACTGATATAGAACTTACTAAAGACTTGAGATATGCTAAAGTTTATGTAAGTATTTACGGGAATGAAGAAGATAAACGTGAAACTTTTGAAGGGCTAAAAAGTGCAGCCAGCTACATCAGACACGAAATTGGAAGAAGAATAAAAATGAGATATACTCCTGAAATTATCTTTGAATTGGATCGATCTATAGAATACGGAGCTTATATTTCTGAAATATTAAAAGAACTAAACAAGCAAGAGGGTGATGGTAATTGATATTAATTGATGCAATTAATCACATAAAAGATGCTAAAAGTGTAATCGTAGCTTCTCACATTGCACCCGATGGAGATGCTATAGGCACTGTTACAGGAATGTATAAAGTATTAAAAAAAATGGGAAAAGAAGTAGATGTATTCATAGATGACGAAATTCCTGAAATGTACAATTTTGTCCCTAATGCTGATAAAATATCAAGACCATTTTATAAAGAGGCGGACGTGGTTTTGATTTTTGACTGTGCTGATGAAGAAAGATTGGGCAGCACCAAAGAACTTTTAAAAACTTCTGCTGTAACTATTAATGTTGACCATCACATTTCAAATACTTTGTATGCCAAATTGAATTATGTAGATACTAACGCAGCAGCGACAGCAGAAATAGCCTATCAAATTGTTAAATTGTTAGGAGTAGAATTTGATGAAGAAATAGCTACAAGTTTCTATACAGCGATTTTGACAGATAGTGGTGGATTTATGTACGAATCAACTACTTCTATAACTCATCAAATAGCTGGGGACTTAATAAACAATGGCGCTAAATTTAAAGAAGTTGGAGATAAAGTTTTTAATACTCTCAAATTCAACAAAGCAAAACTTTTGGGAAGAGCCTTAAATAGCCTTACATTATATAAGGGTGAGAAAGTTGCTTATATGGAAATTTTAAAAAAGGACTTCCAAGAAACAAACACAAACCTTTCACATATAGAAAATATTATCACTTATGCTAGAAATATTGAAGGAGTGGAAGTAGCAGTACTATTAATAGAAAAAGAAGAAGAGATAAAAATTAGTCTAAGGTCAAAAGAAAAAATAGATGTAAATAAAATTGCGAATATTTTTGGCGGTGGAGGACATGTAAGGGCTGCTGGATGTAGCATCAAAGGAAATATCCAAGAAGCCAAAGAAAAAATTTTACAGGCAATATTCAAAGAGTTAGAGGGATAAAAATTGGAAGGAATACTCAATATTTTAAAGCCCCCTGGTATGACTTCCCATGATGTTGTAGATTTTATTAGGAAAATCTATAATATACGAAAAGTAGGCCATACAGGAACATTAGACCCAGATGCAGCAGGAGTACTGCCTGTTTGTGTAGGAAATGCCACTAAATTTGTCTCTTATCTTCTTGAGCAGGATAAAAGATATAGATTTGAAATAACCTTTGGCTTTACTACAGACACTTTAGATAAAAGTGGCAAAATTGTAAAAAGCGGACCTGTAAGGATTCTGAGGGAAGAAGAATTAATACAAGTCTTAAATGGATTTAAAGGGATAATAAAACAAATTCCTCCAATGTATTCTGCAAAGAAAATAAAAGGAAAAAAGTTATACGAATATGCGAGAGAAGGTAAAAAAATTGATATTCCACCTATTGAGGTTACCATATACGATATTGAATTAGTTGAGTATGAACCACCTTATCGAGTATTAATAGATGTGAAATGTTCTAAAGGCACCTATGTGAGAGCTTTAGTAAGAGATATATGTGAAAAATTAAATATGCCGGGATATATGTCTATGTTGATAAGAACAGAAGTTAGTGATTTTAAAATAGAAGATGCATATACTCTTGAAGAAATAAAAGAGAAGAAAGTATTGTTGCAGCCAATAGATAAGTTTATTAAATTACCATCTGTACAATTAAACAAAATGGAAGCTGAAAAAATTTTAAAAGGCCAATTTATTCAAAATAGATATCCTATTGAAACTTCACTTTTGAAGTTATATGATAATAATGGTAAATTTCTCGGCATTGGGATTTTAGAGCAAAATAAAATCCGTCCAAAAAGACTTCTTTGAGGGGGAAATGATAATTTGCAGATTGTTGATGAAAGTAATGCATCAAAATACAAAGAGGCCAAAGTAATAGCTTTAGGTAATTTTGATGGAGTTCATATAGGTCACCAGGAATTAATTAAGCAAACAATAGCTCTTTCTAAAGAGAATAACTTAGCGAGTGCTGTTTTCACTTTTAAACAGCATACTTCAAAAATTTTAACCCCTGACAAGCAACCAGAGCTTATAACCACTTATCAAAAAAAGGTAGAAATTTTAAAGCAATTTAACCTTGATTACGGAATATTTTTTGACTTTACTGAAAATTTTTCTAAATTAACTGCTGAAGAATTTATAATAAAGATTTTAGTAGAGCTATTAAACATTAAAATAGCAGTGGTGGGACATAATTATAGATTTGGTTACAAAGCTTTAGGGAATGTAAATACATTAAAAAAATATTCCAAAATATATTCATATAAAGTTTATGTTATCCCACCAGTTATAAGGGAGGGTATTGTAGTAAGCAGCAGCTATATCAGGGAATTAATAAAATCCGGTAAAATTGAGAAAGCCAATGAGTTATTAGGACGTTTTTTTTCCTTGCGAGGAAAAGTTATTCATGGACAAGAAATTGGGCGAAAATTAGGTTTCCCTACGGCTAATCTACAAATATCAGAAGATTTAGTTTTGCCAAAAGCAGGAGTATATGTGACGCGAGTAAAAATAGAAGACAAATTTTATATAGCTGTCACAAATGTTGGTTCGAAGCCTACTTTTGGTGGCAAAAACATTTCTGTCGAATCTTACATTTTAGATTACAATGAAAATTTATACGATAAATATTTAGAAGTTGAATTTATAACAAGAATAAGAGATGAAATTAAATTTCAAAATTTAGAAGCCTTAAAAGAACAAGTTTTTAAAGATATTAATTATGCTAAAAACTTCAAAAATATTTTACAACAAAAACATAATGTGATAAAATAAAATAGCGAATTTACCTTATGCTTTGAAACACGTATCTCCGGCGGTATTCTATGCATAAGGCGTATTCCAAAAGATGGAGGTGAAAAAAGTGCTGGACAAAGAAAGAAAGGCAGAAATAATCAATAAGTTCAAGCTCCACGATACTGACACAGGTTCTCCAGAAGTTCAAATTGCCCTTTTAACTGAGAGAATAAATAACTTAAATGCTCATTTGCAAGTTCACAAAAAAGACCATCATTCAAGAAGAGGTCTTCTTAAAATGGTTGGGCAAAGGAGGGCACTGTTAAATTATTTAATGAAAACGGATATGGAAAGGTATCGTGCCATTATTGAAAAATTAGATTTAAGAAAATAGAGCGAGATACCTCGCTCTATTTTCTATAAAATTTTATGAAAGGAGGATAACATGGAAGAACGAACTTTTGAAATGGAACTAGCCGGGAGAAAGTTGTTAGTCCAGATAGGAAAAGTAGCTCAACAAGCAAATGGAGCAGCTTGGGTAAAATACGGGGATACTGTCGTTCTAGTTACCGCCTGTGCTTCCAAAGAACCCCGAGAAGGAATTGACTTTTTTCCTTTAACTGTTGAGTATGAAGAAAGACTGTACTCTGTCGGTAAAATTCCTGGTGGTTTCATAAAAAGAGAAGGAAAACCTAGTGAAAAGGCAATTCTCTCTGCTCGGTTAATTGACAGACCAATTAGGCCTTTATTTCCACATGGTTATAGAAATGACGTACAAGTTATAGCTACAGTTTTATCTGTTGACCCTGATGTACAACCAGAAATAGTTGCAATGATTGGTTCGTCTGTTGCTCTTTCAATTTCTGATATTCCTTTTAATGGTCCTACAGGAGCGGTAGCAGTAGGATTAGTCGATGGGCAATTTATAATTAATCCTAACCATGAGCAAAGAGAAAAAAGCTTAATGCATTTGGTGGTTTCAGGAACAAAAGATGCTATTGTAATGGTGGAAGCAGGGGCAAAAGAGATCCCTGAAGAAACTATGCTAGATGCTATAATGTATGCTCACGAATATATCAAACAGATTGTAGAGTTTATAGAAGGAATAGTTAAAGAAGTAGGTATTCCGAAAAGCGAAGTAATTTTACATGAAATAGACAAAGAACTAGAGGAAAAAGTAAGAGCCTATGCAACAGAAAAAATATACAATGCGTTAAGAACAGCAGAAAAGAAAGAGAGAAATGATAACTTAGATAAAGTTGAACAAGAAGTTTTAGAGCACTTTAAAGAAGAATATCCTGATAATCTTGCTGATATAGATGAAGTACTTTACGATATAATGAAAGAACAAATGCGAAAAATGATAACAGAGGAAAGAATAAGAGTAGATGGCAGGGGCCTTGATGACATAAGACCAATATGGTGCGAAGTAGGAGTGCTACCCAGAACCCACGGTTCAGCGATTTTCACAAGAGGACAAACTCAAGTGCTTACAGTAGCAACATTAGGTGCATTAGGAGATATTCAGATTTTAGATGGCATAGGAGATGAAGAAGCAAAAAGATATATGCATCATTACAATTTTCCACCCTACAGTGTTGGAGAAGTAAGGCCTCTAAGAGGTCCCGGTAGAAGGGAAATTGGTCATGGAGCTTTAGCAGAAAGGGCTTTAGAACCGGTGATTCCTTCTGAAGAGGAATTTCCCTATACTATAAGATTAGTGTCAGAAGTTTTAAGTTCCAATGGTTCTACTTCTCAAGCTAGTGTTTGTGGAAGTACTTTAGCTTTAATGGATGCAGGAGTTCCAATAAAAGCTCCAGTTGCAGGAGTAGCTATGGGGCTTATCAAGGAAGGAGATGTAGTTTCTGTACTCACTGATATACAAGGAATTGAAGACTTTTTAGGGGATATGGACTTCAAAGTAGCAGGCACAGAATATGGGATCACAGCGATACAAATGGATATAAAAATTCCTGGAATTGACAAAGAAATTTTAAAAATGGCTTTAGAAAAGGCCCGAAATGGGAGACTATATATTCTTAGCAAAATGTTAGAAGTTATAAAAGAGCCAAGAAAACAGTTATCAGTATACGCACCTCGTGTTATAAGGATGATAGTTGACCCTGAAAAAATTAGAGAAATAATCGGACCTGGTGGCAAAACCATAAGTAAAATTATTGCAGAAACGGGAGTAAAAATTGATATTGAAGAAGACGGTAGGTTATATATTACTGCTTCTGATTTGAGATCTGGCGAAAGAGCTAAGCAAATGATTGAGGCTATAACAAAAGATATAGCAGTAGGAGAAATTTATTTAGGAAAAGTGCTTAGAATAACACCCTTTGGAGCTTTTGTAGAAATTGCTCCTGGTAAAGAAGGACTTGTCCACATTTCTAAGCTATCAAAAAAACGGGTACAAAAAGTAGAAGATGTAGTAAAGGTTGGCGATGACATATTGGTAAAAGTCACAGAAATAGATAAACTAGGAAGAATAAGCCTTTCAAGAAAAGACGCATTGCCTGATGAAGAGGAAGAAGAAAGAAACTAAAGGCATAAACCGACCCACGGTTTATGTTTTTTATTTTTTAGTAATATATTTGCCGCCTGTTTGAATAAAATTAAAGTGAGAATATCAACGGGTGGTGTTATAATGAAAATATTTTATATAAAATATCCTAAAAAAAGCTTTTGGATTATTTTTTCTTTAGCAATATTATTGCTCATCTTTTTAATTTACATAATTACACGCAGTGTTTCTGTTTTTAACAGCAATGAACCTATTTATAAAGGAGATACAAAGGAAAAAAAGATTGCCTTTGCTTGCAACGTCGCATGGGGAGATGAGTACATACCTAAAATGTTAGATATTTTTAAAGATAACAATATCCATATTACATTTTTTTTTGAAGGAAAATGGGCAGAAAAAAATCCTAATGTTGTAAAAGATATTTATCAAAAAGGCCATGAAATCGGAAGTCATGGATACACACATGTAAAATATACAAATTTAAGTAGGCAACAATATGAAGAAGATATTAAAAAAAGTAGTGAAATTTTAGAGAAAATTACAGGAACAAAGCCTACCCTTTTTGCACCACCGTATGGTGATTTCAATGATGAAGTAGTAAAAGTAGCAGAACAATTAGGATATAAAGTTATTCTATGGAGTTTGGACACCATAGATTGGAATAATCCAAGTCCTCAAACAATTGTAGATAGAGTTATGACTAAATATCACAACGGTGCTATTGTGTTAATGCACCCTACTCAAAATACTGTGGAAGCATTGCCCCAGATAATAAAACAACTTAAAGAAAAAGGTTATAAAATAACTAAAGTATCGGAAGTAATTGTAGATAACAATTAAATTTGCTATAATAATAATTAAATTTGCAAAGGAGGATAAAATGTACGAACAAAAGATTATTGAAGGAGTAAAAGTTGTAACTTGTAAGATTCCTCACGCATATTCTGTATACATAGGGATATGGATTAAAGCAGGCTCTATGTACGAACATAAAACTATAAATGGAATATCTCATTTTATAGAACACATGGTTTTTAAAGGTTCTAAGCTAAGAAGCGCAAAGCAAATTGCGGAAGAAACGGATAGTATTGGTGGACAGTTAAACGGCTTTACTGAAAAAGAAAGTACCTGTTTTTATATAAAAGTCTTAAATACTCACGTAAAACAAGGTCTTGATATACTTTTTGATATGGTATTTCACCCTGCCTTTAAGGAAGAAGACATAGAAAAGGAAAAGCAAGTCATCTTTGAAGAAATATTGACAGAATTAGATTCTCCTGAAGACGTAGCTTACAACCTTTTAGCGAAAACAATATGGAAGGGACATCCCTTGTCTTTTCCTGTACTTGGTACTTTTTCTACTGTTAAAAAGATAAACAAAAAACAAATTGTAGATTATTATAATTCTCATTATGACAAAGATAACATAGTCATCTCGATAGCTGGAAATTTTGACGATGATATCTATGAAATACTGCAAAAATATTTATCGAAAATTCAAAAAACTAATGTTATTTCTCAATTGACTTCTCCAATTTGGCATAGAAACAAAACTTTTTATGAAAAAGATTTTGAACAGGTAAATTTATGTATTGGTTTGCCTGGGATAACTTACGACTTAAGGAAAATATATGCTTTAGCTATCATTAATAATACTTTTGGTGGAGGAATGAGTTCAAGACTATTTCAAAAAATAAGAGAAGATAAGGGATTGGTTTACTCGATTTATTCTTATCCTTCTACCTATCACCATGCTGGGGTCTTTTCTATTTTTGCTAGTATGAACGCTAATAATTTTAAGAAGGTATATGACTTAATTTTAAAAGAAATGGAAGAAGTGCATTCAAAAGGTTTAGCAAAAGAAGAGATTAATAAATTTAAAGAACAACTTCGCATAAACGTGTTAATGGATTTAGACAGTATAAGCAGTAGAATGAGCACAATAGGAAAATCCATGCTTTTATTTAATAAAGTGCATACTGTAGAGGAAATACTTCAAACAATAGATAACTTAACTTACGAGGAAATAAATGACTTAGCTAAAAAAATTATAAATCCTGATGACATGAGCATAGCCGTGGTTGGAAAACTAAACAAAAGAGATAAAGGATGGTTAGAAAATGTCCATAATACTTAAGATTAAAAAAACTGATGATGCTAAAGACTTACCTTTGCCTGCTTATATGAGTGAAGGAGCCGCTGGCATGGATTTATATGCTAATGTTAAAGAGGAAGTCATATTACAACCTGGCGAAATAAAACTAATTCCAACAGGTATACAAATTGAACTTCCTCCAAATTTTGAGGCCCAAATAAGGCCAAGAAGCGGCCTAGCTTTAAACTACGGAATAACTCTTTTAAATACTCCTGGCACAATTGATTCTGATTACAGAGGAGAAATAAAATTGATAGTCATTAATTTAGGAAAAGAAGCAGTCAAAATCGCAAGGGGACAAAGAATTGCTCAAATGGTAATCAATCAAATAGTAAGACCAACAATAGTAGAGGCAGAAATCCTTTCAGAAACTAAAAGAGATGAAGGAGGATTTGGCCATACCGGTATATAAGGAGGGGTTCTATGCGGTTAAGCGAATTTGGAAGTAAAGAAATTGTAAATTTAACAGATGGGAGAAGATGGGGATTAGTAGAAGATTCAGATTTAGTTATTGATGAAGAAACAGGAAGGATTCATTCAATAATAGTATATGAATCAAAAGGTTTATTTAGAGGAAAGACAAACTATATTGAAATAAGTTGGGACTCTATAAGAAAAATTGGTGACGATATGATTATTGTGGAATTCGAAGAAAAGAAAAGACGGTTTTATTAAAAATATTACTTTTCTTTATCACTTTAATGAAGTATAATAATATAAAATGTCTCAACTTAGATACCTTCAAAAGGAAAGGATGAGAACGTGAAAATATTGGTACAAAAATTTGGTGGAACTTCTGTATCAACACCTGAGAGAAGAGAAATGGCTACATCAAAAGTAATTGAGGCAGTTAAAAACGGTTTTAGCGTTGTAGTAGTAGTTTCTGCAATGGGAAGAGATGGAGACCCTTATGCCACAGACACTCTAATAAACATGGTTAAATCAATAGATAGCAATATTTCAAAACGAGAATTAGATTTATTGATGAATTGTGGTGAAATAATCTCCAGTGTGACTTTTGCTGCAACCCTATCAAAGAAGGGTTATAAAGCAAAAGTATTTACCGGAGGACAAGCAGGCATTATAACAGATGATAATTTTGGCAATGCGGAAATTATAAAAGTAGAACCAACAAGGCTTTTAGAAAGTTTAAAAGAGGGAATTATTCCTGTAGTAGCAGGTTTTCAAGGTATCACAGAAGAAGGAGATTTAACTACGTTAGGACGAGGAGGCAGTGATACAACTGCTGCTCTTTTAGGTGAAGCTCTAAAAGCTTCTGCCGTAGAAATATATACAGATGTAGATGGAATAATGACAGCAGATCCTCGCATCGTTTCAAAAGCTCATATTTTGAAAAAAATAAGTTATAATGAGGTGTTCCAATTTGCAGAACAAGGAGCAAAGGTAGTACATCCTAGAGCGGTAGAAATAGCAATGAGAGGTAATATACCCCTTGTTATAAAAAATACCATGTCAGACAGTCCAGGTACTATTATAACTCAATATAATGAGGCTTACGATAATATTTACGATATAGATAAATTAGTCACTGGAGTTGCCAATATGGACCATAGAGTTCAAATCGTGCTAGAGAACAGCGAAAATACAGAAAGTATATTCGAAAAAATTGCAGAAGAAAAAATAAGCATTGACCTTATCAATATTTTTCCTGAAAAACAAGTTTTTACAATATCGGAGATGGATTTTAAAAAGTTACAAAGACTTCTTGAAGAAAACAATATAAAATATTCCTACAGAACTAATTGCTCAAAAGTCTCTATAATTGGTAATAGAATAAGAGGCGTTCCAGGAGTAATGGCAAGAGTAATAAAGGCATTATCAAGCCATAATATAGAAATTTATCAAACAGCTGACTCTCATAATACTATTTCTTGCCTTGTAAGTCAAGATAAAGCTGAAGAAGCAGTTAGAGTTTTGCATGACGAATTTAATCTTTAAAAAGGAAGCGTATACTATTGCGCTTCAGCTTGTTGACGAAGTCAAAAATTTTAAAAAAGGATATTTTGCATCGTCACTCCGATGTTCCAAAGCGACAAAACTAAAGCTCGACCTTCGGGCTCCGGCAGGGTACCGGGCACATTCGACATCCTTGTCTTAGTGCCCGCCTCCGCCATCCGTGGCTACGGCCCTGCCTCCACCCTCGGTCTTACTAAGTTTTGTTGCCGCTTTGTCACAAGTCGCACCGATTGCAAAATATCCTTTTTCTATAGTTTGTCTACAGTCTGAAGCGCATACTATTGCGCTTTTTTTTTATACTAATTATTAGGAGCGTGATAAAGATGAACAATTTTTTAAAAAATGAAGAAACAGAACAACCTCAGATTTTACCACCTGTTCAGGAGAATTTAAAAAATTTAGGACAGACAAACGTACCTAATTTTGAAAGCAATATTCATTGTCTTACTATAATAGGGCAAATTGAAGGACACATGATATTGCCTCCACAAAATAAAACCACAAAGTATGAACACATAATACCACAATTGGTAGCAATAGAAGAAAACCCTAATATAAAAGGAGTTTTGATTTTATTAAATACTGTAGGAGGAGATGTGGAAGCAGGTCTTGCTATTGCAGAAATGATAGCAAGCCTTTCTAAGCCTACTGTATCTATAGTATTAGGTGGAGGTCACAGTATAGGGGTTCCTTTAGCAGTTTCAGCAAATTATTCTTACATAGTGCCAAGTGCTACTATGACAATACACCCTATCAGAATGACAGGATTAATAGTAGGAGTTCCCCAAACTTTTGATTATTTCAACAAAATGCAAGATAGAATAGTAGAATTTATTGTGCGAAATTCAAAAATAAAAAGAGAAACTTTTATGGGGCTTATGCTTAAAACTGGAGAATTAGCCAACGATATAGGAACAATTTTAGTTGGAAAAGAAGCAGTAGATTACGGTTTGATTGACGAAATAGGGGGTATCAAAGAAGCTTTAAAGAGGTTACACAATATGATAGAAGAAAGAGAAAAAAAGAAAGGTGAAGAATAATGCTATATACAATAATTCCATATGAATTAATTTTTGAAAAAAGAGAAGATATACCCACCAATTACATAGAATTGAAGATGGGAAACAAGCAGTTAGTAGTAGAAAAACTCTCAAATGGAAATTATATAATTCAAAGAATGTATTCTACTAATCCTTTTGATTATCTAGACGCAAAATATTCTCCAGGAAGCATGATAAGTATTTATTAGAAAAATTTTTGTGTTATAATAGATGTGTTTAAAAAATTAGCACATCTATTTTTTTGTTGCTATTTTACATAATTAATACTAAAATTTTTATAGAAGAAATTATAAACAGGTGGTATATATGATTGATAAAAAACAAAATTCTCTCAAAAACGAAGTCATTGGAATTATATTTTTGGCTTTTACACTTATTTCTTTTTTAAGTCTTTATACAGATACAACTGGTGCTATAGGTAAAAACATAAGAATTTTTTTAAAAGGTTCTTTTGGGATAGGTTCTTATGTTGTATCTGCTTTACTTTTAGTATTTGCATTGATGTTTCTCTTTAATAATCGAGATTTTATAAAATTACATAAAGCTGCAGCACTTTTTGGACTTTTTCTAACCCTCATAAGTTTAGATCATTTGTATTATTTTCCTTCTAATGAGGGATTAAAAAATTATATTTTAGCCGCTTACACTCATGGTATAGACAATATGGGTGGAGGAGTTGTTGCTGCTTTACTGGTATATTTTTTAGTAAAACTTTTAGGTATCACAGGAAGCTACATATTATTATTTTCTTTTTTGGCAATTTTTATAGTGCTTATTACAAATGTATCTATCGTAAACCTGATGGAATCTTCCTATCAGAAGTTTAAGCAACGTAAAAAAAAGATAAAAAAAACAGACCATGAGAAGGAAGTAATTGCTACTTCTACTTTTCAAGAAGACTTCACACCTTTAGAAGAAAATATAATAGAAAAAAATAGAACAATTGATATAATTGAACAAGTAGAAGAAGAAAGAAAAATCTATGAAAAAGGTACAAAAGATAAAGAAGAGGTTATAGAAAGCGAGTATCTTCCTCCTCCTATAACTCTTTTAAAAGAGGCAATTCCCTCACCAAAAATAAAAAATGAAGTGTTAATGGAGAAAGTAAAAAAAATAGAAGACACCCTTAAAAACTTCGGAGTTGATGCAAAAGTTATCCAAGTGACAAAAGGTCCTGCAATTACTCGTTTTGAATTGCAACCTAGTGCAGGAGTCAAAGTTAGCAGAATCGTAAGCCTAACGGATGACATTGCTTTAAGTCTAGCTGCACCTTCTGTGAGAATAGAAGCGCCGATTCCTGGTAAATCTGCTATTGGAATAGAAGTCCCAAATGATAAAATAGCTCCAGTATATTTGAGAGAAGTAATAGATAGCAAAAAGTTTAGAAATTTTAAATCAGGCTTAGCAATTGGGTTAGGAAAGGATATCGCTGGTAATATTGTCATAGCAGATTTATCTAAAATGCCTCATTTGCTCATTGCAGGTGCGACAGGTTCTGGTAAAAGTGTTTGCATAAATTCTCTTATAGTCAGTTTGTTATACAAAGCCCCTCCACAACAGGTGAAAATGATATTGATAGATCCAAAAGTAGTAGAACTTAATATTTACAACGGCATTCCTCATCTCTTAACTCCTGTTGTCACAGACCCTAAAAAGGCAGCCGGTGTCTTAAATTGGGCAGTACAAGAAATGACCAGACGTTACAACTTATTTGCCCAATATGGAGTTAGAGATATAGACAGCTATAACGAAAAATACAAAGAAAACAACTTATACAAAATTGTAATCATAATTGATGAGCTTTCTGACTTAATGATGGTCTCTCCTGCAGAAGTAGAAGAATATATATTTAGGTTAGCTCAAATGGCAAGAGCGGCTGGCATTCATTTGGTCATTGCTACCCAAAGACCCTCTGTTGATGTAATAACGGGAGTTATTAAAGCTAATATTCCTTCAAGGATTTCTTTTGCTGTATCTTCTCAAATTGACTCAAGAACAATCTTGGATATGGCAGGTGCAGAAAAACTTTTAGGAAAAGGCGATATGCTTTTTAACCCTATAGGAGCAGCAAAACCTATGCGAATTCAAGGGGCTTTTATCTCTGAAGAAGAAGTAGAAGCTGTAGTAACTTTTTTAAAAAATCATTCTAAGCCTCAGTACGAAGAAATAGAAATTGAGGAAAAGACAAATGGAAAAATTTTTGAGCAACAAGAGGATGAATTATTAGAAGATGCTATTTCTGTAATTTTAGAAACAGGGCAGGCTTCTATTTCAATGTTACAAAGAAGATTAAGGATTGGGTATGCAAGAGCTGCTCGAATTATAGATCAATTAGAGCAAAAAGGTATTATAAGTGGTTATGATGGTTCTAAGCCAAGGCAAATTCTTGTATCAAAAGAGGAAATAAAAAAAATATTAGAAGAATCTTAAAATAGAAAGGAAATGCAGATGAAAAATGTAGGAATTATATCCCTTGGATGTCCCAAAAACACAATTGATTCAGAAAAAATGTTAGCAATTTTAAAAGAAAAAGGTTATAACATAGTAAATGATGAACATAAAGCTGACATACTCATTATAAATACTTGTGGCTTTATAGAGGATGCAAAAAGAGAGTCGATAGAGTACATCATTGAGATGGGAAAACTCAAAAACCGCAGGCTAAAATACCTTATTGCAACTGGTTGCTTGTCTGAAAGATATAATAAAGAATTATTAAAAGAACTTCCCGAATTAGATGCAGTAATTGGCACTGGAGATTTCCCCAAAATTGCAGAAGTAATAGAAGAAATAGAAAAAGGAAAAACTGTTTTAGAATATGGACACGCTAATTTACTAAATGATGAAGGAATACAGCGCATTTTAACTACGCCAAATTATTACGCTTATTTAAAAATCGCAGAAGGTTGCAGTAATGCTTGCTCTTTTTGCATAATTCCAAAGATTAGGGGAAGATACAGAAGTCGCAAAATGGAGGACATACTTAGAGAAGCCGAGGAACTCGTCAAAAAAGGTGCAAAAGAACTTATACTCATTGCTCAAGACACTACAAAATATGGAATAGACGTTTATAAAAAATTTATGCTGCCCCAACTTTTAAAAGGAATCTCTAAGATTGATGGTTTAAAGTGGATTAGGTTACTTTATGCATATCCTGATAGCGTAACAGAAGAACTTGTTGAAGAGATAAAAAACAATGAAAAAATAGTAAAATATATTGATATTCCCTTACAACATTCTCATGATGAAGTCCTAAAAAGAATGAATAGAAATACTAATAGACAAAAAATAGAAAAGGTTATAAGTAGGTTGCGTAGCATTCCAAACATGGTAATACGTACTACTTTTATGGTAGGTTTTCCTGGAGAGACGGAAGAAGAATTTGAGGATTTAAAACAGTTCATAAAAGAAAAAAGATTTGAGAGAGTAGGAGTTTTCACATATTCTCGAGAAGAGGGAACTAAATCGTATTATATGAAGCCTCAAATAAAAAAGAGTGTCAAAATTGAAAGACAACAAGAGCTGATGGAGATACAAAAAGAAATTTCTTACCAGCATAATCTTTCAAAAGTGGGGAAGCAGTTAGAGGTACTAATTGAAGGTTTTGAAGATGGAATATATTATGGCAGAAGTTATATGGATGCCCCTGAGATTGATGGTGTTGTTTATGTAAAAAGCAACAAAAAACTCAAAGCTGGAGATTTTGTGGTAGCAACTATAACAGATGCCTATGAGTACGATTTGGTGGGGGAATATTAATGAATTTAGCAAACAAACTTACAATGTTAAGACTTTTTTTAATACCTATTTTTATGTTTTTTATGTTTGTCAGAGGTCCCTACAACGATTTTATAGCTGCAGGAATATTTTCACTTGCAGCATTGACCGACAAATTTGATGGATATGTGGCAAGAAAGTTTAATCAAATAACTAATTTTGGGAAATTTATGGACCCACTGGTAGACAAAATAATGGTTTCTTCTGCTCTAATAGCCTTAGTGCAAATGGGACGCATTCAAAGTTGGATTGTAGTAGTTATATTAGCAAGGGAATTTTTAATAACAGGTATTAGGACAGTTGCTGCTGATAAGGGAATTGTCATTGCTGCCAGCAATTACGGTAAATACAAAACTACTTTTCAAATGATAGCAGTAATTGCACTGATGCTTAATAATTACCCTTTTAGCCTTATAAATTTTCCTTTTGACACTATAATGGTGTATATAGCTTTAATTTTGACAATTTATTCGGGTGTAGATTATATCATAAAATCTAAAAATTTATTCAAAGATTAAAGAGGTGTTTTAATTGAGAGGAGAAATTATTTCTGTTGGCACAGAGCTTTTATTAGGACAAATTTTAAATACTAACGCTAAATATTTATCTGAAAAATTGGCTCTTTTAGGTATAGATATATATTTCCATACTAACGTTGGAGATAACGAAGAAAGATTAAAAGAATGTTTAAATATCGCTTTTAACCGCTCTGACCTTATAATAACAACAGGTGGATTAGGTCCTACTGTTGATGACATTACAAAAGAGACAGTGGCTTCTTTTTTAGGTCTTCCTCTTGTAGAAAACATAGAAGCAAAAGAAGAGATAATAAGATTTTTTGAAAAAATAGGACAAACACCTACTATGAACAATTTCAAACAAGCTTTTTTCCCAGAAGGCGCAAAGATTATACCAAATAAAAATGGAACAGCTCCTGGCTGTATAATAGAAAAAAATAACAAAACCATCATAATTTTGCCTGGTCCACCTTCTGAGCTAATTCCGATGTTTGAGGAATCTGTATATTCTTATCTTAAAAGCAAAACTAATGAAACTATAAAATCACGCGTAATCAAAATATTTGGCCTAGGTGAATCAAAAGTAGAGGAAATGGTAAAACCTCTTTTATTTAATTCTAATCCTACTGTTGCTCCTTTAGTAGGTGATGGATACGTAACTTTGAGAATAACTGCAAAAGGACATGATGACAAAGAAATTTTAGAAATGATTGAGGATATGGAATCAAGGATTAGGGGTATCATAGGTGACTATATATACGCTGTAGATGAGGAAGAAATGGAAGAAGTCGTGATAAAATTACTACAGAAAAACAAATTAACTCTTGCTGTCTCTGAATCTTGTACAGGTGGTTTATTGGCAAAAAAGATAACAGATGTATCAGGGGCTTCAAAAGTCTTTAATTTAGGTGTTGTTTCTTACAGTAATGAAGCCAAAGAAAAAATTTTAGGGGTTAGAAAATCTACTTTAGAGTCTTATGGAGCAGTAAGCCATGAGACAGCAAAAGAAATGGCAGAAAATATAAGAAAATTGGCCAATGCTGATTTTGGTTTGTCTACTACTGGAATTGCAGGACCTACAGGTGGAACGCCTGAAAAGCCCGTAGGATTAGTGTATGTGGGTTTTGCTACCAATGAAAAAGTCTATGTAAAAAAACTAATGTTAAGTGGTGATAGAAGTAAAATAAGGACAAGGACAGTACTACATGCTTTAGACATTGTAAGAAGATATCTTCTGGGAATAAAAATTGACTAGTTATGTCCATTAATATATAATTAATTTAATACAATACCTTGTATCCTTGGGAGGTAAATAATAAATGATAGAAAAACAAAAGGCTTTAGAAATGGCTATAAGTCAGATAGAGAGGCAGTTTGGCAAGGGCTCTATCATGAGATTGGGAGATACTGCAAAATTGAATGTAGAAGTAATACCTACAGGTTCTCTTGAATTAGACATTGCTTTAGGTGTCGGAGGAGTTCCAAGGGGAAGAATAATAGAAATTTTTGGCCCTGAGTCTTCAGGAAAAACCACCTTAGCGCTACATATGATAGCAGAAGCACAAAAAATGGGAGGAACGGGTGCTTTTATAGATGCAGAACATGCTCTGGATCCTGTATATGCAAAAAACCTTGGGGTCAATATTGAGGACTTATTGGTGGCGCAGCCTGATACGGGCGAACAAGCCTTAGAAATTGCAGAAGCCCTTGTTAGAAGTGGTGCTGTTGATATAATTGTGATAGACTCTGTTGCTGCTTTAGTACCTAAAGCGGAGATTGATGGTGAAATGGGAGATAGCCATGTAGGGCTTCAAGCGAGACTGATGTCTCAAGCTTTGAGAAAATTAGCAGGGGTTACTAGTAAGTCTAAAACTATTGTGGTCTTTATAAACCAGCTTAGAGAAAAAGTAGGTGTTATGTTTGGAAATCCTGAAACAACTCCTGGAGGAAGAGCACTGAAATTTTATGCCACAATAAGACTAGATGTGAGAAAAATAGATGCAATAAAACAAGGGAATGAAATAATCGGAAGTAGAACCCGTGTCAAAGTTGTAAAAAATAAAATTGCTCCACCTTTTAAACAAGCAGAATTCGATATAATGTATGGAGAAGGTATTTCAAGAGAAGGAAGCATTTTGGATATTGGCGCAAGTATAGACATAATTGAAAAAAGTGGTGCTTGGTATTCCTATGGAGATATACGATTAGGACAAGGAAGAGAAAACGCAAAGCAATTTTTAAAGGAAAACAAAGAAATTGCTGATGAAATTGAAAGAAAAATTAGAGAAAATTTCAATCTAGCTTATAATAAAATAAAATCCTCTCCTGATCCAGTAGAATGACCCCTTATTTCTGGGGTTATTTTATTACAAAAGGAGAAATTAAACATGATAATCACTACTATAGAAAAGCAGAAAAAAAATAAAACGCAATATAATGTTTACATAGACGAAGAATATGCCTTCAGTTGCAATTTAGAAGATTTAAGCCATTTAGGCATAGAGGAAGGAAGAGAAATAGATAAAGAACAGTATAATTATTATGTAAACTATATCGCAACAAGACAAGCGAGTGACTACGCATTTAAACTCTTATCAAGAAAAATGTTAACAGAAAAAGAACTTTCTCAAAAGCTTGAAATGAAAGGTTTTGAGGAGAATATTATAAAAAGTGTTATTGAAAAGCTGAAAAACTATAACTATATTAATGACGAAGTTTATACCAAATTATTTATAGAACAAAAAATAAACCAATTGTATAGCAGGCGGAAAATTTATTACGAACTTGTAAAAAAAGGAATTAGCAAAGAATTGATCCAAGAAAGTTTAAACAATTTTTATCCTGAAGAAAAAGAGGTTGAAATAATAAAAAAAATAATTGAAAAAAAATTAAAATCCCAAGAAGAAACTAAAAAGTTAAAAAACTATCTTTACAACAATGGTTTTCAAGTTGAGAACATTAGCGATGCCTTGAAAGAAAAGGATTTATAACTTGACATAATTTTGAAAAGGGTCTAAAATAAAATATGAATAATTACTAAGGAGGTGTAAGAGTATTAGCTATGTTCAATTGATAATCACAGCACTTATTGCAATAGTAGTCGGCTTTCTAATTGGTTATTTGTCAAGAAAAATTATTGCAGAATCCAAAATAAAAAGCGCAGAAGATTTAGCGCGGACCATATTAGAAAGTGCAAAAAGAGACGCTGAAAATAAAAAAAGAGAGCTCTTATTAGAAGCTAAAGAAGAAATTCACCGCATGCGAACCGATTTAGAAAAAGAAATAAGAGATCGCAGAGGTGAATTACAGCGTTTAGAAAAAAGACTCCTTCAAAAAGAAGAAACCCTGGATAAAAGAGCTGAAACTTTAGAACAAAAAGAAAATCTTCTAGAAGAAAAACAAAAAGAAATTCAACAATTGGAAGAACAGATTTATTTACTTCATCAAAAAGAGATAGAAGAATTAGAAAGAATTTCGGGACTAAGCCGTGAAGAAGCAAAAGCCATTTTATTAGAAAGTGTTCAAAAAGATATACAACATGAAATGGCTGTAATGATTAAAGAAATGGAAAACAAAGCCAAAGAAGAAGCAGAAATGAAAGCAAGGGAAATAATTAGCAATGCCATTCAACGTTGTGCGGCTGACCATGCTGCAGAAACAACTGTGTCTGTTGTTACCCTTCCTAATGATGAAATGAAAGGTCGCATAATAGGTAGGGAAGGTAGAAATATAAGGACAATAGAGACATTGACAGGAATTGACCTTATAATAGATGATACTCCTGAGGCTGTTGTTATTTCAGGCTTTGACCCTATACGAAGAGAAGTTGCGCGGATTGCGTTGGAAAAATTAATCGAAGATGGGCGAATACATCCTGCAAGAATAGAGGAAATGGTAGAAAAGGCTAAAAAAGAAGTAGACAACATGATAATCAAAGCAGGAGAAGAAGCGGCTTTTGAAGTAGGAATTCACGGTTTACATCCCGAGCTAATTAAGTTATTAGGAAGACTTAAGTTTAGAACTAGTTACGGTCAAAATGTGTTGAAACACTCAATCGAAGTAGCTCATTTGGCAGGACTTATGGCTTATGAATTGGGTGCAGATGCCATAGTTGCTAAAAGAGCAGGACTTTTACACGATATAGGTAAGGCCGTAGACCATGAGGTGGAAGGCCCTCATGTCATGATAGGTGCAGAACTGGCTAAAAGATATCATGAATCTGATGTTGTTATTCATGCTATAATGGCTCATCATAATGATGTAGAGCCTCAGACTGTTGAAGCAGTATTAGTCCAAGCAGCAGATGCTATTTCTGCTGCAAGGCCAGGTGCAAGACGAGAAGCATTAGAGGCCTATATTAAGCGTTTAGATAAGTTAGAACAAATTGCTAATTCTTTTGAAGGTGTAGAAAAGTCTTATGCTATACAAGCAGGAAGAGAAATCAGAATAATGGTAAAACCTGAAATTGTCAATGATGATGATATTGTCATTTTAGCGCGAAACATAAGCAAAAAAATTGAAGAAGAAGTTGAATATCCAGGTCAAATCAAAGTGACTGTCATAAGAGAGACAGTAGCTGTAGATTATGCAAAATAAAGGATTGAAAAAAAGCGTGCGATGAGCACGCTTTAAAAGTTTCATCATAAATTTTCATTAGCTATTGTTTTAATACATAGGTTTGTGTAATAATAAGTTTAAGAAAATTATTTTTGGAGGTTAAGAATGAAGATACTTATCATTGGTGATATAGTTGGAAGACCAGGTAGAGACATATTAAAAGAGCATTTGCAAGAATTAATATCAGAATGTAATATTGACATAGTTTTAGCTAATGGAGAAAATGCTGCTGGAGGCAATGGATTGACTCGCAAAGTTGCTGATGAACTTTTTGAAATGGGAATTTCTGCATTAACAATGGGAAATCACGTGTGGGATCAAAAAGAAATATTAAAATTTATTGATGAAGAAGTGCGAATTATAAGACCTGCCAATTATTTAGAGGAAACACCTGGCAGAGGTTCTATAGTACTTAGTTTTAAAAACACGAAAATCGGTATTATAAATTTACAGGGGACTACTTTTATGCCTTGCAATAGAAATCCTTTTTTTGTAGCTTTAGAAGAAGTAGAAAAACTAAAAAAAGAGACGAATATAATCCTTGTAGATTTTCACGCAGAAGCTACTTCTGAAAAAATAGCAATGGGATATTTTTTAGATGGAAAAGTAAGTTGTGTGTTTGGCACTCATACTCACGTACAAACGGCGGATGAGAAAGTATTACAAAATGGGACAGCTTATATAACTGATGTGGGTATGACAGGTCCTAGTGATTCTATATTGGGAATAGATAAAGAATTAATAATTAAAAGATTTACATCTTCTGTACCTGTACGCTTTGAAGTCGCAAAAAAGGGTCCTGCCCAAATAAATGCCATTGTAATTTCTGTTAATGAAGTAACAGGAAAATGCTATAGCATAGAACGCATTAATAAAATTTATGCATAAAAAGGAGGATTTTTAAAACAAATGTAGAATATTAACAAGGAGAAAATCATTTGTCTTTAAGGGGGAAAAACAATGGAAGTGTTAAAAGTTTCAGCAAAATCTAATCCAAATGCTGTAGCAGGAGCGTTGGCAGGGGTGTTAAGGGAGCGTGGAGGTGCAGAAGTACAAGCGATAGGTGCAGGTGCAATAAATCAAGCTGTAAAAGCTATTGCAATTGCAAGAGGGTTTGTAGCTCCCAGCGGAATTGACTTAATTTGCATTCCTGCTTTTACAGACATTGAAATAGACGGTGAAGAAAGGACAGCAATAAAGTTAATTGTAGAACCACGATAAAAAATAACCTGCATTTTGCAGGTTATTTTAAATTATAAAAGTAAAATTTAGAAGAAAGGTTGGGATATAATGTTTGCAGACCTTCACATGCATTCAAAAGCTTCTGATGGAACTAATTCACCTTCTGAAGTAGTTCGATTGGCAAAAGAACATGGACTTAGTTGTATTTCTTTGACAGATCATGATACAGTTGATGGGCTTGAAGAAGCCATGGAAGCTTCTTCTAAATATGAGATCGAAGTTATTCCTGGAATTGAGTTTAATTGCTATTATCAAAATCAAGAAGTTCATATTTTGGGTTATTTTATAAATTACAAAGATAAAAATTTTTTTGAAAAGCTGGAGGAAATGAAAAAGTTGAGAAATGATAGAGCCAAAGCAATTTTAAAAAAATTAAATGAATTAGGGATTAGTATTTCTATAGAAGACGTATTGGAATTCACAAGTGAAAAATTCATAGGAAGACCTCATATAGCAAGAGCCATGGTAAAAAAGGATTATGTAGAAAGTGTAAAAGAAGCCTTTGAAAAATACATAGGAGTGGGTGCTCCTGCTTATGTAGAAAGATACAGAATCACTCCTTTTGAAGCAATAAACCTTATTTTAGAAAATGGAGGTGTTCCTGTTTTAGCTCATCCCGGGTTACTTCAAGATGACAGTATTATTGAGGAATTAGCTCTAAAAGGTTTAATCGGAATAGAAATTTACCATTCAAAACATACTATTGAAGATGTAAAAAAGTATTTAAATAAAGCTAAAAAATACAAGTTAATCGTAACTGGAGGCTCAGATTTTCACGGTATAGAAGTAGATGGCAGAGACCTTTTAGGAACCATAAAGTTAGACTATGAATATGTAAAAATATTGAAAAGTAAAGCTAAAAATTTTGTAGAAATATCAAAATAATTAAGTTAAAATAATATTGTGATTCATATAACGAAATCCTCTGGAGGTGTAAAAATTGGATTTATCCCAAAATGCCTTACAAATTACCCCTTCTATGACATTAGAAATAACGGCAAAGGCAAAACAGCTAAAAGCTCAAGGCGTAGACGTTATAGACTTTGGAGTAGGAGAGCCAGATTTTGATACACCTGATTACATAAAAGAAGCTGCAATTGACGCTATAAAAAAAGGCTACACCAAATACACCCCTTCTTCGGGCATTTCTGAATTAAAAAAAGCAGTATGCGACAAGCTTTTAAAAGATAACGGCCTTAAATACCAACTAGACCAAATTGTCATATCAAACGGCGCTAAACACTCTATATATAACGCTCTTTGTGCAATTTTAAATCCTGGTGACGAAGTTATAATTCCTGTACCTTATTGGTTAAGCTATCCTGAGATGGTAAGGCTGGCTTACGGAAAGCCTGTCTTTGTAAAAACAAAAGCAGAAAATGACTTTAAAATTACAGCCGAAGAATTAAAAAATGCTATTACCTCTAAGACAAAAGCTTTAATTTTAAATACACCCAACAATCCAACTGGCTCAGTGTATACTAAAGAAGAGTTAAAAGAACTTGTAGAAATTATTGAAGAAGCAAATATTTTTGTCATTTCAGATGAAATATACGAAAAATTAATTTACGAAGGCAGTCACATCAGTATCGCCTCTTTAAATGAAAAAATCAAAGAACTGACAATTTTGGTAAACGGTATGTCTAAAGCTTATGCCATGACGGGATGGAGAATAGGTTATACCGCTTCTTCTTTAGAAGTTGCAAAGGTGATGTCAAACATTCAAAGTCATACTACCTCAAATCCCAATTCAATTGCTCAATATGCCAGTGTAGCTGCTTTATCAGGTGATGAAACTGTTATTAAAAGAATGGTAGAAGAATTCAATAAACGAAGAATTTATATGGTAGAAAGGATAAATAAAATAAAGGGATTGAAATCAAATAAACCTCAAGGGGCTTTTTACGTAATGGTAAATATAGACGAATACATTGGGAAAGAGTTAAAAGGAAAAATTATTAGAGGTTCCATAGATTTTGCAAATGCCTTAATTGAAAGAGCAAATGTAGCAGTTGTTCCTGCTTTGCCCTTTGGAATGGACAATTACATTAGGATTTCTTATGCTACTTCCATTGAAAATATTGAAAAAGGCTTAAATAGAATCGAAGAATTTTTAAATAAAGCATAATGAGGAGGTAAATATGCGAAATACTTATCAGAATCCGTTAATAACAAGATATGCTAGCAAAGAAATGGCCCAAATCTTCTCTGACGACGAAAAATTTAAAACTTGGCGAAGATTATGGGTAGCCTTGGCAAAAAGCCAAAAAGAATTAGGGCTTAATATTACAGATGAACAGATTAAAGAAATGGAAGAAAATATAGACAACATAAACTATGAAGATGCGGAAAAATTCGAAAGAGAATTTCGACATGATGTTATGGCTCACATACATGCCTATGGTCTTTTGTGCCCTAAAGCAAAACCTATAATTCATTTAGGAGCCACCTCTGCTTTTGTAGATGACAATACAGACATTATTTTGATGGATAAGGCTTTTAAGCTAATTGAAAAGAAGCTTCTTAAAGTAATAAAAATTCTATCCGAATTTGCTTTAAAATATAAAGATTTACCTACTTTAGGTTATACTCACTTTCAACCAGCTCAACTTACTACGGTTGGTAAAAGAGCATGCCTTTGGATACAAGATTTAATTCTCGATTTACAAGATTTAAGATATAGAAGAGAAAACATAATGTTAAGAGGAGTAAAAGGAACCACTGGTACACAAGCAAGTTTTATGGAACTTTTTGGTGGTGATGAAGAAAAAGTAAAAGAGCTAGACAGATTAGTAGTAGAAAAAATGGGATATAAAAAGTCCTTCCCCGTGACAGGGCAAACTTATACGAGAAAATATGACTTTATGCTCTTGTCTGTATTGAGCGGTATTGCTCAAAGTGCTCACAAATTCAGCAATGATCTAAGGCTTTTACAACATTTGAGAGAAATTGAAGAGCCCTTTGAAGAAAAACAAATAGGTTCCTCTGCAATGGCTTATAAAAGAAATCCTATGAGAAGCGAGAGAATGGCAGCTTTAAGTAGGTATGTTATTGTCACACTTTTAAATGCATCTATTACTTCTTCTGCTCAATGGTTTGAAAGAACTTTAGATGATTCAGCTAACAGACGAATTGTAATACCCGAAATGTTCCTTGCCACAGATGCTATATTAAATCTTTATATAAACATTGCGTCTGGTTTAAAAGTAAACAAAAAAGTAATTGAAAAAAATGTGATGAAGGAATTGCCTTTTATGGCTACAGAAAAGATTTTAATGGAAGCTGTGCTTAAAGGTGGGGACAGACAAGAGTTACATGAAGCTATAAGAGTATACTCCTTAAAAGCGGCAGAAGAAGTTAAAAATGGAGAAGAAAATAGGTTGCTAGATTATATACAAAATGACCAAAGATTTAAACTTTCCCAAGAAGAAATTAAAGAATTAGTTGACCCTATAAAATTTACCGGAAGAGCTGTAAGCCAGACTGAAGAATACATTAAGGAAATTGTAAACCCTATTTTAGCAGATTTTAAAGAAGATGTAGAAGCAAAAGTAGAAGTGTAAAATTTGTTCACTTTCCACATCCCAATATCATAGAATAACAATAAAATTGGTATTGGGATGTGGTGGTAGATGGGAATATGGCCAGTTTTCTTTGAAGGATATAAAATAGAAAAAAAGTTAGAAGATAAACCTAAAGAAGTTACAACAACTGTAGATGATAAAAAATTACAAGAAGAAGCTTTAAAAGAGCTAAATTCTTTGATAGGCCTTAATAAAGTGAAAGAAATTATACAAGAAATTTACGCTTTCTCACAACTGCAAATAAAGCGTAAAAAGGAAGGATTAGCCACTGAACCTATAGTATTACATATGATATTTAAAGGTAATCCAGGAACAGGCAAAACTACTGTAGCAAGGATATTAGGAAAACTTTTAAAAAGTATAGGAGTTTTAGAAAAAGGCCATGTAGTTGAAGTAGAGAGAGCTGATCTGGTAGGAGAATACATAGGACATACTGCTCACAGAGTCCGTGAAAATGTAAAAAAAGCTTTGGGAGGAATTTTGTTTGTAGATGAAGCTTATTCTTTGGCAAGGGGTGGAGAAAAAGACTTTGGCAAAGAAGCTATTGATACTCTTGTCAAAGAAATGGAAGATAATAGGAATAAATTTATACTTATATTAGCAGGGTACAAACACGAAATGGAATATTTTTTAAATACCAATCCCGGACTTCGCTCCAGGTTTCCAATCCAGATAGATTTTCCTGATTATACTATAGATGAACTTCTTCAGATTGCGGAAGTCATGGTAGAAAACAGGCAATATAAGCTTACAGAAAGTGCAAAGAGAAAATTAATGAAAATATTGATTCGTGACGACAATTCAAGAGAAATAGGAAACGCGCGCCTTGTAAGGAATATTATAGAAAGAGCAATTAGAAAACAGGCTGTAAGAGTTTTAAGCAAAATAAATATAACCAAAGAAGATTTAATAACAATAGACAGTATAGACATTAGAGAGGACTGAGAAAATGGACACAAAAAAATTTTTGCAGAACAATTTCCATATAAACTCAAAGATAATCGAAGTTATAGAAAAAGCAGAAAAAGATTGTTATCCTGTATTTAGAAAGATTGATAAGACTGTAGAGTACAATCAGTATAAGGTCATATATCATTTCCAAAAGAACAAATTAAGCGATATTCATTTTAATGGCACAACTGGCTATGGATATGGTGACATCGGGCGAGAGACAATCGAAAAAATATATGCAGGAATATTTGCCGCAGAAGACGCTTTAGTAAGGCCTCAAATCGTATCTGGAACTCATGCTATAGCATTATGTCTATTTGGCAATTTAAAACCAAATGAAGAGCTAATTTCGGCTTGTGGGAGGCCTTATGATACGTTAGAAGAAGTAATAGGGATAAAAGGGGAGGGGAGGGGAAGTTTAAAAGAATACGGAGTTATATATAAAGAAATTCCCCTCCTTAATGATGGAAAAATAGATATAGAAAGTGTAAAAAAAGCAATAACCTCAAAAACTAAAATGGTGATGATTCAACGATCAAAAGGGTATGACTATAGAAAGTCTTTGAAGATAGAAGATATAGAAAAGGCAATTAGTGAAATTAAAAAGGTAAAAGAAGATGTAATTATATTTGTAGATAATTGCTATGGAGAATTTACTGAGATAAAAGAACCAACAGAAGTAGGAGCCGACATTATAGCAGGTTCTCTTATAAAAAACATAGGTGGGGGAATTGCTCCTACAGGTGGATATGTAGTAGGAAAAAAGGGATTAGTTGAAAATGCTTCTTATAGGCTATATGCCCCTGGCATAGGAAAAGAGGTAGGTCCTTCTTTAGATTTAAATAGATTGATTTTACAAGGGTTATTTTTTGCACCTCAAGTGGTAGGACAAGCTTTAAAAGGAGCTGCTCTTTTAGCGAAAATTATGTCAGACTTAGGCTATGAAGTTACTCCAAAATATGACGAAGAGAGAACTGACATAGTTCAAGCTATCAAATTTAAAACTTCTAAAGAGTTGATATCTTTCATCCAGGGAATACAAATGGGATCCCCAGTAGACTCTCATGTAATTCCTGAGCCGTGGGACATGCCAGGATATCAGGATAAAGTCATAATGGCAGCAGGAGGATTTATACAAGGATCTTCTATAGAGTTAAGTGCAGATGCACCTATAAGAGAACCTTATATCGCATACGTGCAAGGTGGTCTTACTTATCCTCAAGTAAAATTGGCAATAGCTATTGCTTTAAATAATATTTACAAGTAAAATAAAGTCCGAAAGGAAGAAATTTCTTCTTTTCGGACTTTATTTTAATCTTCTTTTTGTGATAAAGGATTTTTATTTACAGCTTCTTTTAATTGCGAATCATCCACATGGGTATAAATTTGCGTCGTAGACACGTTAGAATGCCCTAGGAGCTTTTGTAAAGTCCTTATATCTACATTACCATATCTGTACATCAAAGTCGCGGCTGTATGGCGCAATTTATGGGCAGAATATTTTTTTCCTTCTAAATTAGCATTTTTTAAATGTTTTTTTACGGTATATTGCACAGTTTTAACACTTATGCGTTTAAGCCTTTTGCTCAAAAACAAAGCCTTTTTATCTTTGACTCCTTCTTTTGGCCTTACTTCTAAATATGTATTTATTGCATTAATACAGGCATCATTTAAATAAACTGTTCTTTGTTTATTTCCTTTTCCTATAACAGTTAGTTTATCATCTTTTATGTCGTCTAGATTTATAGTCACCAGTTCAGAAACTCTGAGCCCACAGTTTAAAAACAAAGTGATAATAGCGTAATCTCTTTCTTTAAAGGGCCCATCTATAGAATTTAAAAGCTTCTTGCTCTCATCAAGGGTGAGGTAAATAGGCTGTCTTACAGAAAGTTTTGGCGACTCTAATTCTTGAGTAGGATTTTTGCTTAGCACTTTAGCTTTTTTGTAAAGATAATTATAAAAAGACCTTAAACTTGCTACTTTTCGAGCACGAGCAGGGGGAGTATTAGACCTTTCGTTAGTTACAAAGTTAAGGTAGGCGTATAAGTCGTTTAAATCAACAGATTCTATCAAATCAACATCTACATCAGAAATATCTATTTCATCAAATTCTACATTGGGACTAGTTTTTCCGCGCCTTTGCTTTAAAAAGCGCAAAAACAAAACTAAATCATAAGCATAAGCTTTTACAGTATTATAAGAACGGGCTTTTACAGTTGAGAAGTAGTTTAAAAATTCTTCAAGAAGAGGGGGATATTTAATAGAACCATTATTAGAAGTATTTTCATCATTAGACATTTTCAAAACTCCTTTCTATTTTTTATAATTCTAATTATACGAAATAACTATTTCGTATAATTACTTATATATTATAATACCATAAATATAATACTTAAATCAAGCTACTTTAGAGACTGGCGCTCAAAATTATTAAAAAGCTCAAGGAATCTTAGTTTAGCAAGATTCCTTGAGCTTAAAACTCTTATAACTTTTTAGTGTTTCTTTTTATTTGCTCTGTAGCCAGTCTATCACATAAATTGTTGTATTCACTATCTGCATGACCTTTTACTTTAATCCAATTGATTTGATGTCTTTTTGAAACCTCTAAAAGCTCTTTCCATAACTCTTGATTTTCTACTGGAGTTTTATCTGATTTTAGCCAATTGTTTTTCTGCCACTTTTCAAGCCAGCCTTCTTTAAAGGCATTTATTACATAACTACTGTCACTATATAAATTAACTTTACAAGGCCTTTTTAAGGCTTTCAAAGCTTCTATTACTGCTTTTAATTCCATTCTATTGTTTGTAGTATTTTCTTCAAATCCTGATATTTCTTTTTTTGTTCCTTTGTACAGTAAAACTGCTGCCCAGCCACCTGGACCAGGATTACCACTACAAGCTCCATCTGTGTATATTTCAACAGCATCGATATTATTTGACATTTCTACTTCAATCCTTTTGTTTTTTGATATGCTGCAGCCACTGCTTCAATTACCGCACTTCTCATTGCATTTTTTTCCAAAATCCTTATACCTTCAATAGTTGTACCACCTGGAGATGTTACCATGTCTTTTAATTGGCCAGGATGAAAACCTGTTTTTAATACCATGTTACCTGCACCAGCTACAGCCTTTGAGGCTAATTTATACGCAACATCTCTTGGTAATCCCAATAGTACACCACCATCTGCCAATGCTTCAATAAACATGTACACAAATGCTGGACTACAACTAGAGACAGCCATTGCAGCATCAATCAACTTTTCTTCTACTTCTACAATTTCCCCACAGGTTTTAAAAATCTTCTCCACAATTTCTTTATCCTCTTGTTGTATCTCTTGCGAGTAACTTATAGCAGTAACACCTTCTCCTATTAAAGCAGGAGTATTAGGTATTGTTCTTATTATTTTTCCTGTTTTTAAAATATCTTTGACATGACTTATAGTTATACCCGGAGCTATAGTAATTATTATTTTTTTATCAGTTACTTTTACTTTTATTTCTTCTAATACAGCATCGTAAATATTAGGTTTTACTGCTAAAATGATAATATCTGACTTTTCAGTTAAGTCAATATTGTCTTTTGCAACAATAACACCAAATTCTTTTTCTAATCCCGCTGTTTTTTCTTTCACTGGATCATAAAGAATTAAATCTTCAGCGTCTATAAAATCTGCCTTTAATATGCCCTTTATAAGAGCAAGTCCCATATTGCCGACTCCTATAAAACCAATCTTCATCTTGAAAAACTCCCCTACTTTGTTATTTCAAAAAAACAGTATTAGTTACCCTAATACTGTTTTTTTGTTTTTACTCTTCTTTCTTCTCATCCTTATCAGAACCAGAGAAGATTACAGGCTTTTGGGGTGTAATTGTCGAAATTGCATGCTTATAGATAAGAAGTTGTTGTTTATTCTCTGACTCCAACACCACTGTAAAATTATCAAATCCTTTCACCAAACCCTTTAATTGGAATCCGTTGATTAAGTAAATAGTTACTGGTACATGCTCTTTTCTCACTTGATTTAAAAAGATATCCTGTAAATTAATAGCTGCTTTTGAACTTGCCATCTTTATCCCCCTTCTTTAATATGTATCATTAGTTATATTCTATCAAAAATTTAATTTTCCTGCTAAATATTTAATAATATTTTTCTTGAGTTCTTCATAATTTTCATAGTCATCTACAAAAAACCATTTGATAAAGTCATAACCCTTAAACCATGTGATCTGTCTTTTTGCATACCTCCTTGTCCCTTTTTTAATCTTTTCAACAGCTTCTTCTAAAGAAATCTCTCCTTTTAAATACTCGACAATTTCTTTATATCCTAAAGCCTGCATAGCAGTACTGTCTTTATTATACCCGATTTTTAGCAAGTTTACCACTTCTTCAACCAAATTATTTTTTATCATTTCATCTACTCTTTGATTAATTCTATCGTATAAAATTTGTCTGTCTCTGAAATTAAGCCCTATCATTATAGGCTGATACTCTAGATTTAAACGCATACCACTCATTTTTTGATAGTAAGAAATAGGTTTGCCTGTAAATTCATAAACTTCTAAAGCTCTGATGATTCTTCTAATATCATTTGAATGTATTTTTTTTGCTGCCTCTGGGTCCACACTTTTTAACTTCTCATAAAGATATTGACTGCCATAAGTATTTGCTAATTCTTTCATTTTCTCTCTAAATTCTTTGCTTCCTTCAAAATCAGAAAAGTGCATGATGTAAATTATTGAATTGATATATAAACCAGTTCCCCCTACAATTATAGGAAGTTTCCCTCTTTTGTAAATATCCTTTATAATCTCTTTCGCTCTTTTTTCATATTCTGCTACACTAAACTCTTGATTTGGATCTACAATATCTATCAAATAATGAGGGATGCCTTGCATTTCTTCCTTTGTAATTTTTGCTGTACCAACATTCATGTACTTATAAACTTGCATAGAGTCAGCAGAAATGATTTCTCCATTAAATTCTTTTGCCACGTCTACTGCTAATTTAGACTTGCCAGAGGCTGTGGGCCCAACAATAAGTACAATTTGTATAGCCATCCCATCACCCTTATATTACATAATTCTTTTAAACATCTTTTCTAACTGAGTTTTTGTTATAGCGATTATAACAGGTCTTCCGTGAGGACAAGTATAAGGATTTTCTGTAATTTTTAATTCATCAAAAAGTTTATGAATTTCTTTTTCAGATAAATTATCCATAGCTTTTACTGCAGCTTTACAAGCCATCATTATAATATTTTCTTCTTTTAAGGATATTTTATTTATAAGTTCCTTATCTTTAAGTTTTTCCACTATATCTATAAATAACTGCCTTGCTTCTGGATGTCCTAAAATTACAGGCACTTCTCTTAATATTATAGAATTGTTCCCAAATTCTTCAAATGCATAACCTAATTTATTTAAAAGCTCTTTTTCTTGATTAACAAGTTCTAAATCTCCTGGTTGTAACTCTACTACAATAGGAAATGTTACTTGCCTTGTTTGAATTTTTTCATATTGGAAAGTAAATTTTTCATATAAAATCCTTTCATGGGCAGCATGTTGGTCAATTATATAGAATACATCTTCCTTTTCTACGATTATATAAGTAGAAAATAATGTGCCCACTATTCTTATATCACTTATTTTTTTAGCAAGGTCATTTTTATTTACTTCTTCTTTTTCATGTTCATATTCCTCATAAATTGCCAAATGGTTATCTAAACTATTATTTTTACTATTTTCTTTTAATACATTATCTTTTAAAAAAACATTCTTACCTTTAAATTCATTGTCAAGTTTCTTTTTTCCCTCTTCTAATTCTTTATCAGAAGAAGTCAAGTATAATTTTGTCTGCTCAGCTAAAATAGTTGGAGTTTCAATTTCAAAGATATTTTTCTTTTCTTCAATTTTTACTTCTGGTATCAAGTTGTATTTATGAAGGCTATCCTTTATAGTTTTATAAACAGCTTCAAAAATTCTTCTTTCATCTGAAAATTTTATCTCTAATTTTGAAGGATGTATATTCACATCAATCTGCCTTGGGTCTATTTCCATGTACAAAAAAACAGCAGGATATCGGTTTACAGGTATATAAGTCTTAAAAGCTTCATCGATAGCAGCTGTAAGGGTCTTATTTTTTACATATCTTCCATTTACATAGAAAAATTGCATATTCCTATTTGAATAATTTAAAGAATTTTTACCTGCTAAAATCTTTAATTTCAAATCTTCACTTTCAAAAGAAGCTGACATAAGAGAAGAGTAGACTTCATTTCCAAAAAGCCTTAATATTACATCTTCTATATTTCCATTGCCTGATGTTATAAACTGCAATTTCTTGTCTTTTACATATTTAAAAGAAACTTCAGGATGGGAAAGACACAATTTAGTTACAACATCGGTTATGTACATAGCTTCTGTTGAAGGACGTTTCAAAAACTTCCTTCGTGCCGGCGTATTAAAAAACACATCTCTTACTTCAATACTACTTCCTTTTGCACAACCACAAGTAGTTTTTTCTATTACCTTTCCACCTTCCACAACAACTTTAGTACCAAATAAAGCTCCTTCTTCTTTAGTCTGTAAAGTTACATGGGAAACTGCCGCAATACTAGCTAAGGCCTCTCCTCTGAAACCTAATGTCCCTATACTGTAAAGGTCATTGTCAGATTTTATCTTGCTGGTGGCGTGCCTTTCAAAAGCTAAAATAGCGTCTATTTCATTCATTCCACAACCGTCGTCAGATACCTTTATATAAGGAATGCCACCTTCTAAAATTTCCACTGTAATATTTTTGCTTCCAGCGTCAATAGAATTTTCAATTAATTCTTTCACTATAGAAGCAGGTCTTTCAACAACTTCTCCTGCAGAAATTTTATTTATTGTATTTTCATCTAAAAGATGAATTTTATTCATAATATTCCACTCCTCAAGGAGATTGCCTTCTCCTTTAATTCATATAAATAATTTAGAGCTTGAATAGGAGTCATGTTGTTCACATCGCAATTGGCTATATCATCAATTAGCGAATCCTTTGCCGTAGAAAAAATATCTATTTGAGTAAAGGCAAGTTGCTGTGATGCATTTTCTAATTCGGGCTTTATGACCTTATCATTTTCCAAACTGTTCAATATCTCTTTTGCTCTTTCAACAATGCTATAAGGTAGTCCTGCTAATTTTGAAACTTGTATTCCATAGCTTTTATCAGCGCCACCAGGTACTATTTTCCGTAAAAATATTATGTCATCTTCTCTTTCCTCTACTGAAACATTATAATTCCTTACTCCCTTCATCTTGCCTTCAAGTTTTGTCAATTCATGATAGTGAGTAGCGAACAAAGTTTTAGCCTTTATCTTTTCATGAATATATTCAATAACTGCATGAGCTATACTCATACCATCATAAGTGCTTGTACCTCTCCCTACCTCATCTAGTATTATCAAACTTTTACTAGTAGCAGATTTTAATATATTTGCCACTTCAGACATTTCCACCATAAAGGTACTCTGTCCTGCAAAGATGTCGTCGGATGCTCCTACTCTTGTAAAGATTTTATCTACAATCCCAATTTTAGCGTAAGAAGCAGGGACAAAAGAGCCTATCTGCGCCATCAGTACAATTAAAGCAACCTGTCTCATGTAAGTAGATTTACCAGCCATATTAGGCCCCGTTATTATCATGATAGGATTTTCAGGACCAATATCTATATCATTTGCTACAAAAGATTCATCAGAAATAGTCTCTATTACTGGATGTCTCCCTTCCTTGATGACTATTCTGTCACTATAATCTACTATCGGTTTTATATATCTATTTGTTTCCGCAACTTCTGCAAAGGAAATGAGTACATCTATTGTGGCTATATATTTTGCTGTGTTTTGTATTCTTACAATTTGTAGTTCTACTTTTTCTCTTATTTCGTTAAAAAGCTGATATTCAAGCTCAATTAATTTTTCTTCTGCTCCTAATATAGTCTCTTCTACTTCTTTAAGCTCAGGTGTCACATACCTTTCTGCATTTGCCAAAGTTTGTTTTCGTATGAATCTTTCAGGAACCTGTGGTATATTAGATTTTGTAACTTCAATATAATAGCCAAAAACTTTGTTGTAACCTATTCTCAAGTTCTTAATGCCTGTTTTTTCTCTTTCTTCAGCCTCAAGATTTGCGATCCAATTTTTCCCGTCTGTTGAAGCCTTTCTTAGCTTATCCACTGTTTCATTATATCCATCTTTTATGATGTTTCCTTCTTTTAATTGAGTTGAGGGGTCGTCTTTTATTGACTTATCTATTAATTCGTATATATCTTGTAAAGTATCAAATTTCTCGCATATCTCTTTCAAAAGCCTTGAATTGAACTTTTCTAATATTTTTTTTATGTAAGGCAAATTTTGCAGAGATAACTTTATGGAAATAAAATCTTTTGGATTAATACTCTGGTAGACAATTTTGCTGGCCAATCTTTCTAAATCGTATATTTTGTTTAAAAGTTGTTTTAAATCTTGGCGATTTTTATAATCATTAGAAAGTTCTTCTACTGCTTGCAACCGAGTATCAATATGCTCTTTGTTAAGCAAAGGCTCTTCTAGCCATTTTTTTAAAAGCCTTCCTCCCATAGGAGTTACAGTTTTATCTAAAACTCCTAATAAAGAGCCTTTTTTTGACTTGTTTCTATTAGACTCTAATATTTCTAAATTTTTTATTGCATTGCTGTCTAATCCCATATAGGAGTTATCTTCATATATAAGCAATTTGTTTATATGCTTTAAAGCAGTTTTTTGTAATTCTTGTAAATAGCTAAAAAGAGCCGCTAACGAATTAGCCATATAAGGCTTATCTTTTATACCTAATTCTTCGGATTTTTTATTAAATTGAGTTTCTATTAATTTAATTTTTTCTTCATAGTCAAGCTGATTTTCACAGATATTTACAACACAGTTATTATTCTTGAAAATTTTTATATATTTATTATTTTTTAGAAAATTTTCATTAGCGATTATTTCTGAAGGGGCATACTTTGTTATTTCATCATAAATTTTTTTAATGTCTTTACAATTTTTAAGCTCTGTAGCGTATAATTCTCCCGTTGTTACATCAACAGCACAAATTCCATAATTGTCCCTTTCTTTAAAAACAGACACAAGGTAGTTATTTGTTTTTTCATCCATTGATTCAGGATTTATTATTGTCCCTGGAGTATATATTCTTACTACATCTCTTTTTACTAATCCTTTTGCTTTTGCAGGGTCTTCTAATTGCTCACAAATAGCAACTTTATATCCTTTTTTTATCAACTTGTCTATATAAAAGTCTGCTGCATGGTAAGGAACACCAGCCATTGGGGCTCTTTCTTCCGTTCCTGCGTCTCTCCCTGTCAAAGCTATTTCAAGCTCTTTAGCAGCAATTTCCGCATCTTCGTAAAACATCTCATAAAAATCTCCTAGGCGGAAAAAGAGTATTGCATCTTTATATTTTTCTTTTATTTTAAGGTATTGTTCCATCATTGGAGTGACGGCCATTTTTTTGCACCTCCGACTCCTCTTTATTATATCATAAAAATTAGCGCCCATATAGGCGCAGTTTTATCTTATAACTTCTACTAATTCTCCCTGCATTGTCCAAGCCTTTGTTTCAGTTATTTTAACATTAGCAAGTTTGCCGATAAGGCTTTTATCTCCCACAAAGTGGACTACTTTATTGGTTCGAGTTCGAGAGGTCAATTTATTACTGTCTCTTTTACTAATTCCTTCTATCAATACTTCCACAATTTTTCCTCTTAATTCAGCACTTTTTTCTAAGCTGATTTTGTTTTGCAGCTCTATAAGTCTTTCTAAACGCTCATGTTTTACAGCATCATCTACTTGGTCTGGCATATTTGCCGCAACAGTGCCCGCTCTTTTGGAGTAAATAAAAGTATAAGCAGCATCAAATCGCACTCTTTCTACTAAATCCAACGTCTCTAAAAAATCCTCTTCTGTTTCACCTGGAAAACCTACGATTATATCTGTTGTTATCGAAATTTCTGGAATGTTACTTCTTACTTTGTCAATAATTTCTAAATAGTGTTCTTTGGTATATTTTCTATTCATCTTTTTTAAAATCTTGTTACTACCAGCTTGTACAGGTAAATGCAAATGTTCACAAACTTTATCTAGATCTCTCATGGCATATATTAATTCATCGGAAATATCTTTAGGATGAGAAGTCATAAACCTTATTCTCTCAATTCCTTCAATATCATTTAGCCTATAAAGTAGTTTTGCAAATGTTATATCTTCATCAAGGTCTTTTCCGTAAGAATTTACATTTTGTCCCAATAAAGTGATTTCCTTATACCCTTTTTGGGCTAATTCTTTTACTTCTGCTATTATATCTTCTGGCTTTCTGCTCTTTTCTCTGCCTCTCGTATATGGCACTATGCAATAGGTGCAAAAATTATTGCAACCATAAATAATATTAACCCATGCCTTTAAATTGCTGTCTCTTTTGACAGGTAACTCTTCAATTACATTTTTTGTATCTTCTATAATATCTATAACTATATCTTGAGAGTTCAAAGCCTCCCATAAAAGCTGTGGAAATTTATATATATTATGAGTGCCAAAAACAATGTCTATATAGGAATATTTTTCTTTAATAGCTTCTACTACATTTTTTTCTTGCATCATACAACCAGATACACCAATAATTAAATTAGGATTTCTAGCCTTCAATTCTTTCATTTGTGATACTCTTCCCAATACTCTTATTTCAGCATGTTCTCTTACAGCACAAGTGTTAAAAAGTAAAACATCAGCTTGTTCCAGATTTTCAGTATATTTATATCCCATCTCTTCTAACATACCTGCCAGTTTTTCTGAATCATGGACATTCATTTGGCAACCGTAAGTTTCAATGTGATAATAAAGGTTTTTACCCTTATTTTCTTCTGCAATTTCTTTCATTATTTTTTCTTGTTTTTTTAATTCTTCTTCAGTCACATAAACATTGGTAGGCATTATTATTACCACCTCTTTTATCCCTGTGGAATAATTTTTTTATAGAAAAAAGTTTTAATTGGTTCAAAATTGTATCTATATGGCAATATTATTTGCTCTGTGCTACCTACAAAAAATATACCACTATCATTTAAAGACTCATAAAATTTTTTATATATTTTATCTTTAGCTGTATCATTAAAATATATTAACACATTTCTACAAATTAATAAATCTATATTTTTAGGATATTCATCTTTTAGCAAGTCATGTTTTTCAAATTGTACACTTTTTCTAATATCTTCACTTATCTGATAACTTTTGTCATCAATTTTTCTCAAGAATTTTTTTAAAAATTCTTGAGGTACTTTTTTAACAGTCTCAGCCGAATATATACCTTTTTTAGCTTTTTCTAATACTCTTCCATCTATGTCTGTAGCAATAATTGTCACATCTTTTAAATCTATAAACTTCGTTAAAAGCATGGCTACAGAATAAGGTTCTTCCCCAGTAGAACAAGCTGCACTCCACACTCTAAAACCTTTTTTTATAATGTTAGGTAAAATGTCTTTCTCTAAGATTTCCCACTGTGAAGGGTTTCTAAAAAATTCTGTTACATTAATAGTAATATAATTTAGAAACTCTTCATATAATGTTTTATTGACAGTAAGTTCATTAAAATATTCCTCATAAGAGCTAAATTTGTGACTAGTGATTAAAGATTCTAATCTTCTTTTCATTTGCTTTTCTTTGTATGAAGACAAATCTATTCCAGTTAATTTATGTATTTTTTCAACAAAGTCCTCATAACCTACCATAAATATGTTCACCCCTAATTATAGAAAAAAGTGGCTTTAAAAGCCACAAAGGAATCAAAACCTTCATACTATCTATGGAATTTAATCAGTAGTTAACCACCTTCACTGGTTTTTCAAAGACTCCACGTTTCACCTCTGTTGCAGTCATGTTTTGTGCTCTTAACATTTTCGCTATATAGTTACAGGCATCCCACGGATTGACATCATCACCACAAGTAAATACGTCAACCGCGGCATAACCCAGTTCTGGCCAAGTATGGATAGTTATATGAGATTCTGATATGACCACTACTCCGCTTACGCCCTGGGGATTAAATTTATGGAAAGCTACTTCCCGTATCTCTGCGCCTGTCACTATTGCAGACTGAACCATTATGTCTTCGATTAATTCCAAGTTGTCTAAAATATTGCTATCGCACCCATAAATTTCTGCCAAAATATGGCGACCCAAAGCATTCATTTTGTATCGTGCCTCCTTTACTAAAATAATGTATACATTCAATGATTTTAATTTTATCAGATTTTTTTCTTTTGTCAAGGTTTTTTACATGACAGTTTAAAAATTTTTATTAAATATTTCTCCCAAGGTGATTCTAAGCTCTTGATGCTCTATTTCTACAATATCTTCTTCCAGAGGCACTTCTTTAAGATTTATTTTTTTGTCTTGTTGATTTATGTTCAATATTTCTACTCCTATAATATCATTCATTTTATATGCTTTGATATTATTTTCTAAATTATTTTTATGAACCAATCCTTCTATTCCTGCTTCTAGCTGCACAAATACCCCAAAAGGCGTAATGTTAGTGATAGTTCCCTTTAGCACGTCTCCTTCGTGATATTTTGCTTCTGCATTCTCCCACGGATCTGGCAACACTCTTCTCAGGCTCAAAGTAATTTTTTCATTTTTTTCATCTACATTTAATATATAAACCGAGACTTTATCTCCAATTTCCAATACTTCTCGCGGATTTTTAATTCTTTCCCAGCTAATTTCACTTAGAGGGATAAAACCATCAAAACCTCCTATGTCTACAAAAGCTCCCTTATCTATTATGTTTTTTACTTTTCCTTCTACTATATCTCCTTCTTTCAAATTTGATAAAAGCGCTTTTTTAGCCTTTTCTCTTTCTAGTTTCATTACTTCTTTTTGCGATCCAACAATCTTCTTGCCAGGAATATACTCAATTATTCGAAGCCGTAAAGTTTTACCTAAATATTCATTTAATTTGTCGACATAATGTAATTCCAGTTGAGAAGCAGGAACAAAAACCTTAGCTCCTAGTGAGTAGGCAATCACTCCGCCTTTTACAACCTCAATAACTTCTCCTTCAATTATCTCTTTATTTTTATAGGCTTTTTCAATTTTTTCTCTGCTCAGCTTATCATCAGCCATAACTTTAGAGGCTAATACATTTCCTTCATCATTTTCCACACTTATTATATATAAATCTAACTCATCCTCAACATTGAAGGTCTTTTTTACATCAAAATTAGGATTTAAAGAAAGTTCATTTTTAGGCACAAAAGCATCTGATTTATAGCCAATATTTGCAATAATCCCCTCATCAGAAACTTTTATCACTTTTCCCCTGACAATCTCTCCAGGTCGCAACGTCTTAAAAGTATAACCTTCTAAAAAATCATTCATTCCCATCTTCCCCTTTTAAGAATCTAATTTTCTCTATCACGTCCTCTATCACATAATCGGGGGTTGAAGCTCCTGCTGTTACTCCTATAATCTCATGGTCTTTTACCATTTCAAGAGTCAATTCCTCTGCATCTTCTATATGAAAAGTGTTTTTACAATTTTTTTCACATATCTTTTTTAGTTTTTGAGTATTAGAGCTATGTTTCCCTCCAATTACAAACATTACATCTACCTTTTTTGAAAGCTCATCAGCAGCATCTTGTCTTTTTTGTGTAGCATCACATATAGTATTAAAAAAAATAAGGTCTTTAACTTTTAGCTTTATTACTTCTAAAATATCTTTCCAATGCTTTTCAATGAGAGTAGTTTGAGCAACTGCACATGCCTTTTCTAATTGAGGTAATTCATAAGCTTCTTCAATTGAATTTACCACATAAGCAGTGTCATCACACCATCCGTTTACTCCTATTACTTCTGGATGATTTCTATCTCCTACAATGATAATAGAGTAGCCCTTGTGGTAGTACTCATAAACTATATTTTGGACCTTTTTTACAAATGGGCAGGTAACATCTATGACTTCAATTCCTTTTTTAGCGAGAAAATCGTATAATTTTTTAGACACCCCATGACTTCGGATAATTAATTTATCGCCCTCAGTTAATTTATCCAGCTCTTCTTCTTCAATAACATTAACCCCTTTTTTCGATAAGTCCGATATAACTTGTGGATTATGAATAATTTCACCTAGAGTATATATTTTTTTTCCATCACCTTTTTCAATTTCCTGATATGCAGTTTCAATAGCTCTTTTTACTCCAAAGCAGAAACCTGCATACTCAGCAATCAATATTTTCATTCTTTACCTCCTACAGCAATTTTGCAATTTCTTGCATTATTTCCTCTCCAATAGCAGAAAGTCTCTCAGAGGAAAGTTTAAAATTAGCATATTTTTCAAAAGTTATTGGTTTACCGATATTTATAATAATCTTAGAAAAAAGGCGATATTTCCCTTTAATTCCTATAGGTACTACAGGAGCATTTCCTTTAATTGCTAACATAGCAACTCCTGGCTCAGCCTTTTGAAGCTGACCAGTTTTACTTCTTGTACCTTCAGGGAAAATTCCAATTGCTCTTCCTTTTTTTAAGTAAGATAAAGCAGTCTTGATAGCTGATAAATCAGCTGTACCTCTTTTGACAGGAAAAGCTCCTAAGCCTGTCCCTAAGAGAAGCTTTAAAAAAGGATTTTTAAAAAGTTCCTCTTTTGCCATAAAATATATTCGCCTGTTTAAAAGTGCTCCTATGACAGGAGGATCTAAAAGACTTATATGGTTAGGGCATATGATTACTGGGCCTTTTTTGGGAATATTTTCAAGTCCTCTTACTTCTATTCTAAATATCACTTTTATAATTACTAATACTATAACTTTAGCAATATAATAAAACATACTTAAATTTCCCCTTTTAATCCTTCCTTTATGATATTATACAGTTTTTCTAAAACTTCCTCTTCTGAAAGATATGTAGTATCAATGACAATAGAATCTTCAGCAATTTTTAGAGGAGATGTATCTCTCTGTGAATCTATAGTGTCACGATTTTCTATTTCTTTTAACACCTCATAATAACTCACATTTACATTTTTAGTTTTAAACTCGCTATATCGCCGTTTTGCTCTTTCTTCTAAAGAAGCGGTCAAATAAAATTTAAACTGTGCATCAGGCAGCACAACCGTTCCTATGTCTCTTCCATCCATTACTACATTTTTGCCTTCAGCAATTTTCCTTTGTTTTTGCACTAAAATTTCTCTCACTTTAGGTATTTTAGATACCAATGATACTTTTTCAGAAACCTCTGGTTTTCTTATTTCTTCAGAAATATCTTTTCCATCTAAAAAAATTTTTTCTCCTTCTAAGATGATATCAGCACTTTGCACAATATCAGCTATTTTGTTTTCTTCAGTAAGATTTATCCCCTGTTGTATGGTCTTATATGTAATGGCTCTATACATAGCACCTGTATCGATATAGGTATAATTTAAAAGCTTAGCTAATTTTTTTGCAACAGTGCTCTTGCCGGCTCCCGCCGGCCCATCTATTGCTATTTTTACAGTCAATACCATCACCTCAAACTAAGTCTGGACGCAGTTTTTTTGCTTCTTTCAAATAAACGTGTCTAACTTCTTTATCTTCACTTAAATTTGTAAAAACCGCAACTCTTATGCAATGGCTGAGACTGCCTTTTACCTCCATTTCTTGTAGACACATCATAGGTATTGAGGTCATACCCATATTCCTAACTGCTTCGGCAGGGTAAACCGCATCTAAATCACAAGTTGCACTAAAAAAAATAGAAATTATGTTTTCCTCTTCTAATTCATTTGCTTTAATAATTTCTTCAATGAGAATAGTAGTATCCTTTAAAATATCTTCTTTTGTATTTTTTGAAGTTATAGCACCTCTTATGACTTTTATAGAGCATTCTCCTCTCCTATCATCTTTTGTCTTTTTTTATATTATAGCATAATTACCCTTTACAAATAAATCATTTCAGCCTAATCATACATATTTTTTGTATATTCTTATCTACTTTAACTACAGTGGTATTTTGCGGTTCAATTACATTCTCACTAACTGCTACCACCTTAAAATGAAGAGATTCCTTTTCTCTTGTGCCATCTATTTCTAAAATTTGATTGGGCCTTACTGTAATAGTAATAGACTTAGTAGGAAAATTTGTAACTGGTTCTCCGTCTAGCAATACAAAGGAATTTAATGTTTTATCCTTTTCTACAACCTCAATTGTCACTTTACCTTCTTGCGAAAGATTAGAATTTAAATTAATTCCTTCTAATCTTTGTGTAGAACTTAAAAAAACTTTCATATTGTCATTTGTCATCAAAAGTTGAGTTATAGCTATACTTAAAAGCCCTAACATTATCAATATTACAAGAATACTTTCACTGTCAATATATCTGTATTTTTTCCTTTTGACTCTTTTTCCCATATTTATCCTCCTTTTCTTATTATATCTTATGCAAAATAAATAAAAAAATGCGGTTTCCCGCATTTCACATTCACGCATTGATTCCTGCCAGATATCCCGTAGAAAAGGCGATTTGCAAGTTGAATCCACCAGTAAATCCATCCACATCTATAATTTCACCTGCAAAAAATAAGCCTTTTATTATTTTAGACTCCATTGTAGAGGGATTTATTTCTTTTATACTTACTCCACCACCTGTAACAATAGCTTCTCTTATAGGTCTTAGGTCTTTTACCTTGAAAGTAAGATTTTTTAAGCTATTGACCAATTTTTTTCTTTCATTTTTGGTTATTTCCCTGACTTTTTTATCAGGATCTATATTTGCTCTTTTTATAACATATAGGATTAATGAATGAGGCAATAAATCTTCCAAGGCATTTTTCAGATTTTTATTTTGATACTTATTAAAATCTCTTAATACTCTTTCCTCCAGCCTTTCAATATTAAGTCCCGGCTTTAAGTCAATTTTTATTACTACTTTTCCCTTACCTAAGTAATCATGTAAAAACCTGCTTAAGGTGAGTATTACAGGGCCTGACAACCCAAAATGGGTAAAAAGCATTTCTCCAAACTCTTCTCTTATTAATTTCTCTTCAAAAAAAGCAGAAACTTTGACATTTTTAAGAGTAAGTCCCATCAATTCTCTTACATTTTCATATGTAACAATCGGCACTAAGGAAGGAAATGGCTCTATAATTGTGTGTCCCAATTTCTTAGCAATTTCATACCCATCACCAGTAGAGCCAGTCGTAGGATATGACATTCCTCCTGATGCTAATATTACACTATCGCAGTTTAAAACACTATCATCAACACTTATGCCCTTTACGTGTTTATTTTCCACTATCACATCACTTACTCTGCAGTTATAATTTATCTTTACTCCATATTTTTTAAGCATCTTCACAAAAAAATCTCTCACTTCTATTGATTTATCTGAAACCGGAAAAACCCTTAAGCCTCTTTCTACTTTAGTTTTAAGCCCATTTTTATTTAAAAACTCTATTAAATCCTTATTAGAAAACTTGCTAAAAGCGCTATATAAAAATTTACTATTCCCTGGAATATTCTCGAAAAATTCTTCTTTGTCAGCAAAATTAGTAATATTACACCTTCCATTACCTGTAACTAATAATTTTTTACCTAAAATGTTATTCCTCTCAAATATACTTACTTCTTTTCCCATCATAGCTGCTGATAAAGCTGCCATCATTCCTGCTGGGCCGCCGCCTACTACAAATATTTTTTTCATATTATTTTTTCATCTCTCCTCAAATGACAAGTATCGTTAAATAGCACCAGAACAGTTTTCCCATCTTCTTTAATATCTACTATATTAAGAGAAGTATTATCAAGTCTAAATCTAGGATAAAAACTTAAGTCAATTCCTAAAAGCCCTAAAATCAGTGCTTTTATAGAAGTCCCATGAGAAACAATCAATATATTTTTACCATTATTTTCTCCAACTATTTCCAATGTCTTTTTTAACACTCTCTTTTGAACTTCTTCTAAAGTTTCTCCTTTTTCTATATTAGCTTTAACAGGATTTATTTTCCATAGTGTATATATTTCTTTATACAATTCATTGATTTCTTCCGATGTAAGCCCTTCCCATATACCAAAAGACATTTCTCTAAACTCAGGAATTTTTTGAACTTCTAATCCAAATTCTTTTGCAATTATTTGTGCAGTTATATACGCTCTTTTTAAATCGCTTGAATATATACAATCTATTTTCTCATTTTTTAATCGACTCGCCAATAGTTCAGCCTGTTTTAAACCTGTAGGTGTCAAATCAATATCCTGCACACCTTGCATTTTATTGTGTAAATTCCACTCTGATTGCCCGTGACGTGCTATATATAGTCGTGTAGTCATACAATTCCTCCTTAAATTTTATGCGAAATTAAGGTAAAAGATTTGATCTGCGTAAGAAAGCTTTGACACCTCCCACTTTCTCTCTTTTATTGCAATTTTCTTAAAAAGCAAGCCTAACTCATTTATAAATTTTTCAAATCGCTCATCCAGCCAAGGAGGTGTCCAAATACCCGACCTACAAATATGTATAACCCCTATCAAATTCTCTTTTGGTAATTCTTTTACAGATTTATAATACTGTATATTGTAAAGATTGTTAAAGTCCTCAAAATCTGAAGGCTTTTCAAAGGTGTAAGGGCTATATACAATGTTGGCTCTTTTTACTATACCTTCTTTTAAAAGTTTACCTAGCCAATTAGCACAATTTAATTCAAAATCCAGTGAAGGTAGTCCACCATATCCTAAATCAGAATGGGCATCAAAAGAAATTACTTCAGAACATTCAAAATTTTTTGCTAAATAATAAGCAACTTTATGGGATTCGGAAACAAAAACTTTAATGTTTTTATTAAACTCAAACTGTGTCTTTATTTTATCCCAAAAGCCTTTTATGACTTTACCTACTTTTATAGTATTTTCTAAATCTTCTCCCTCTAATTTCCCTTTTATATATCTTTTATACCACAGTTGAGTCAAATTTTTATCATTTTCTATATAAGAGAAAAACCACTCTTTTTTAGAAGGTATAAAATAATCCCAATCTACAGTTAGAAGACTCCTTACCATAAAGAAGCCTCCTCTCTCAACTTTTTATAATATTTTACCATATAAAAAAAAGACCTTCAATTGAAGGCCTTTAAAACCAACCTCTAATTTTCATAGCTTCATAGACTCGTTTAATCGATATCATGTAAGCTGCTGTCCTCATATCAACTTTGTACTGCTGCACTAATTCATATATAGCGTTAAAAGCATTTACCATCATAAGTTCTTGTCTTTCTTCTACTTCTTTTTCTGTCCAATAATAATTCATGAGATTTTGTACCCATTCAAAATATGAGACTATTACTCCTCCTGAATTAGCTAAAATATCTGGAACTACAAACACGCCTTTTTCTGCTAAAATTTTATCTGCTTCTGGAGTTGTAGGACCATTTGCTCCTTCGCAAATTATTTTTGCCTTTACATCTGGCGCATTTGCAGAAGTTATCTGATTTTCTAAAGCTGCTAAAGCTAAAATATCTACATCCATTGTTAAAAGCTCTTCATTTGTTATACTGATTGTTCCTTCAAAATTGCACACTGTTCCCGTCTTATTTACATGCTCTACTAATTTTTCGACATCAATTCCATCTTTATTGTATATACCTCCATACACATCACTTATTGCTATAATTTTAGCGCCTAATCTTTGAAGGTTTAAAGCGGTGTAACTTCCAACATTTCCAAAGCCTTGTACAGCCGCTGTACAATTTTTGAAATCCATCTGTAAACGTTTTACAGCTTCTCGAGCCATTAATGCAACTCCATATCCAGTTGCAGCAGTTCTTCCTTTGGATCCACCATATATCAAAGGTTTTCCTGTAATGACAGCAGGACTATTGTAACCTATAATTTTGTTGTACTCATCTACCATCCAAGCCATAATTTGACTATTTGTATTTACATCTGGTGCAGGTATATCTTTATTAGGACCTATTATACTGGTTATTGCTCTTATATAGCCCCTGCTTAACCTCTGTAGCTCATCGTTAGATAATTCTTTTGGATTTACCACTACTCCGCCTTTTGCTCCCCCGTAAGGAAGTCCTACTACCCCACATTTAAATGTCATCCACATGGATAAGGCTTTTACTTCATCTAATGTAACGTCAGGATGAAATCTTATTCCACCTTTTGTGGGTCCTAATACGTCATTGTGTTGGGACCTATAACCTTTAAAGACTTTTACTGTACCATCATCCATCTGCACAGGAATGGAAACTTCTAATACTCGCATAGGTTCCTTTAAAAGTTCGTAAACAGATTCTTCTAACCCCAGCAAATCACAAGCATTTTTAATCTGTTTTTGCGCAATAATCAAAGGATTTAATGACTCTTTTGACATTTTAACCCACATCCTTTCGCTTTGCTCAAGCACAAATTGTAATGAAAGTGTGTTATTGAGCGATATTTTTGATATAATTTCTTTAAAATATATAGATATACTACAAAGCACGGAGGAGGGAGTGGAATTATTTTTACCACTCATTGGACTCAAGTCCGCATTTTAACATGTGTAGAATATCCTCTCAAGCACAAATAAGTGTGACTTTGATCACGTACACTAATCATTGTATAAGCAATTCCTTAGTGTTTTTGTGCTGGATATTCAGTCAATGTCTATATATTTTAATTTTTATCTCTTTTGGAGGGTTGTTTATGTTAAAAATTGTTCACCCTATCTGCTGCGGCATAGATGTCCACAAAAAATTCCTAGTTGCTGCTATTGCTATTACTGATTCTAATAATGTTACTACTTACGTTAAGAGACGCTTTTCTACCTTTAACTCTGACCTTATTAAGTTAAGGGATTGGCTTCTTAGTTACAATTGTTTCGAAGTCTGCATGGAATCCACTGGTAAGTATTGGATTCCAATCTTTAATGTCCTTGAAAAATCCTGTCATGTTGTTATTGCTAATCCTAAGTATCTCCGTGCCATTAAAGGTCAAAAAACCGATGATAAGGATGCTACTTGGATTGCCGATTTGTTTAAATTCGATATCGTCCCTTCTAGTTTTATTCCCCCTGAAGATATCCGCATGTTACGTGAACTTGTTCGCTATCGTTTTAAACTTATTGGACATCGTTCCAGTGAAAAAAACAGGCTTCAAAATGCCCTCACCGTATCCAACATCGCTTTAGCCTCCGTCGTGAGTGATTCTTTCGGTAAATCTGCTTCTTCTATCATTGAATATATTTTAACTTGCGATACTTTTGACCCTGAATACTGCAAGTCTCTTCTACACAAAAGGCTTTATAAAAAGGCTGACGAAGTCATTCAGTCGATTATTGGATACGAATTGAGGGTTGATCAATCAGTCAAGATGAAGGTTTGTAGAAAACACTATGATTTTATCAATCTTTGTGTTTCTGAGTTGGATAAAGCTATCTCTCAATTAGCCAAACCTTATCATGACTTGATTGATATCGCTGTTACTCTCCCTGGCATAACCGAAAAATCGGCAACTTATATCATCGCTGAAATCGGCACGGATATGTCAGTTTTTAAATCTGACAAGCACCTTTGCTCTTGGGCTGGTCTTGCTCCCCAAAACAATGAAAGTGCAGGTAAGAAAAAATCTGTCCATGTCTCAAGAGCAGGTGTTTATTTAAAACCTCTCTTAATACAGTGTGCCAATGCAGCAATTAGGGATAAAAAGAATCCTTATTTTAGGCTTAAATATGAACGTATTAAAAAGCGCCGCGGTCATAAACGGGCAATTGTTGCTATTGCTCGTATGATCCTCACTTGTCTCTATCATATGCTTTTGAAAAGGGAACCTTTTAATCCTTCTGACGCCGATTATACTAATATGCCAGAAAAACTTTATCAAAAGCATAAGCAACAATATATTAAGAAAGCTATTAAACTTTTAGAAAAAGAAGGCTGTACTATTATCCCTCCAAAAATTACTTAACATTATATATTACCATTATTTGGCTTTGGGCAGCTTTATTTGGTGCCCTTTTTGGCATGCCCAAATTTAACTATTTTTCTTTCACACTATTATCCTCCTAATTTTAAAATTTTGAAGCAAATAAATCGATTTCTAAATTATATATTCTACAAATTTTTTAATAATCCTTCAAAAATTTTATTATTAATTTGGCTTTGAGAAATATACTCCATATTCATCCCAAATACTTTCCAATTTTTCGAATGTATCGGCTATCTTTTCCTTTTCTTTAAGGCCCACAGCTACAACAAGAGCATTGACAAGACTTAAAGGTGCCACTAATGAATCCACAAAAGAAGCCATGTTGCTTTTCGCAATTAATATCTCATCAGCAACAGAGGTAAGGGGAGAAATCAAACTATCTGTTATTGTAACGATTTTTGCATTCTGAGATTTTGCATATTTCAGCACATCTAATGTTCTTTTTGAATATCTCGGAAAACCAATTCCTATCACTAAATCATTTTCACTAACTCTGAGAATTTGCTCGAAAACATCTGATACGCCGGCTTTAACGACTGATACATTTTCCCGTATTAAATTTAAATAAAATCCCAAATATTCTGCAATGACAATAGAACTTCTGGAACCTATTATATAAATTTTTGTAGCATTGATGATATCTGAAACGACTCTTTTAAAGTCATCCTTATTTATTTCATTTATGGTCTCTTTTATGTTTTCTATGTCGGCTTTTAGTACATTATTCAATATAGCAATTTCATCTGTCTCTTCTGTCATTTCTAACCTTTGGACTGTTGTAAGTTTATTTTTTATAAGCTCTTGCAGTGCATTTTGAAGTTCTGGATATCCATTATAGCCTAAAGTATTAGCAAATCTTACAACAGTTGATTCACTTATATTTATGCTGGCTCCCAATTTTGCAGCTGTCATAAAAGCTGCCTTATCATAATGATTTATAATGTACTCTGCTATTATCTTTTGGCTTTTGCTTAATTTTGTATAATTATCTTGTATCCTTTTTATCAAATCATCTGTTTTTGCCATATTTCACTACCCCTCATTTTTACAAGATTATAGCCTTCTTTTAATGCTCTTTTGTTAATCTCTTCTGTGGCTGGAGGTACTCTATTTAAAACAGCTCTTTCTAAAGATTCCTTTGTTACCACATTAGTTAACTCTGCTATTACACCTAAAGATATTATATTCGCTACAAAAGCTCTTCCAATTACCTCTTGCGCAGTTTTTATTATAGGAAGTCGGACAACTTTTTGTGTATCTTCATTATTAGGAATTATTGATTCGTCTATTATAATTATTCCATTTTCTTTCATGTCATTTTTATAGCATAAATAGGCAGAAGGGGCAAGAGTAAGTAATATGTCTGGCTTTAACACCTTAGGATACGTTATATATTCATTACTTATTATTACTTCTGCTTTGCTGGACCCTCCTCTTGCCTCAGGACCATAGGATTGACTTTGAACACTATTTTTACCATCCAATATTGCAGCTTCCGCTAAAATTATTCCCGCAAGTATTAAACCTTGCCCACCTGAACCACTTAATCTTATCTCTATTGAACTCATTTGTAATTCACCTTCAAATTATTTAACATTTTTTGATATTCTTCTGCAAATTCAGGCTCATCAATATTTAAAAGCTCCCCAATAATAAATTTGTTATGAAGTTCTTCAGGGTCTATTTTACTAGCTTGTTTTATATCTACCGCATGGTCTTTTAACCACTTTAGCATATCTGCAGGTGTTCCTTTTTTATTTTTTCTTCCATAGTAAGTAGGACATATGCTCAAAGCTTCAATGAAGGAAAAACCCTTATGGGAAATTCCTCTTTCAATTAGTTTTGTCAATTGCTGAACATGGTAAGCAGTACCCCTAGCTACGTAAGTCGCACCTGCTCCAATAGCCAATTTACAAATATCAAAATACCTATCAATATTTCCGTAAGGTGCAGTAGTAGCTCTGTCAAACCGCGGAGTCGTTGGAGAATATTGTCCTCCTGTCATTCCATAAATATGGTTGTTGTACATCACTACAGTTAAGTCTATATTTCTTCTGCAAGCATGAATAAAGTGATTACCTCCAATAGCCGCATTATCTCCATCTCCAGTAATAACTATTACTGTAAGCTCAGGATTAGCAAATTTAATACCTGTTGCAAAAGCAATAGCTCTCCCATGGGTAGTGTGCAAAGTATTAAAATCTAAATATCCTGATGCCCTTGAAGAACAACCAATTCCAGATACAATACATACCTTATCTTGGTCAAGTCCTAAGTTGTCAATTGCTCTTACAATAGCTGACGTTACTGTTCCATTGCTACAACCTGGACACCAAATATTTGGTAATGTTTCCTTCCTAAAATACCTTTCTACTAACTCAGAAGCCATTTTAAAAACTCTCCTTTATCTTCTCTACAATATCAAAAGGAGTAAAAAACTCTCCATTATATTTGTTAATTTTCCCTACATAGGTATTCCCTTTGATAATTCTATCTACTTCATAGTAAAGTTGCCCTGTATTCATTTCAACTACAAACACTTTCTTAAATCTAGGATATATTTCCCTCAATTTTTCATCAGGGAAAGGCCATATGGTTATAGGTCTAAAAAGTCCAACTTTTATTCCTTCTTTTTTAAGTTCTTCCATTGCCGATTCACAAGCTCTAGCAGAAGAACCAAAGGAGATAAGAAGTATATCTCCACCTTCAGTATCTTTTTCTTCAAACATCAGTATGTCTTTTTTATTGTTTTCAATTTTTCCCATCAATCTTTTTATCAATTTTTCTGTTACTTTAGGGTCATTTGTAGGTAATCCTTTTTCATTGTGGGCAAGTCCTGTTACATGAAATCTAAAACCTTTACCAAAGGGTGCTAAAGGTGCAACTCCATTTTCTATATACTGGTAAGGTAAGTAATTCTCTTTGTCTTGGGGCATGGGTCGTTCAAAAATTTCTACATCTTTATATTCATCCAAATTAACTGCTTCTCTTAGATGACCTATAACTTCATCCATAAGTAAAATTACAGGTGTCCTGTATTTTTCAGAAAGATTAAAAGCTTGAATAGTAATATAGTAAACTTCCTTTACAGAAGATGGTGATAAAACGATTATAGGATGGTCTCCATGAGTTCCCCATCTGGATTGCATTACATCTCCTTGTGCAGGGGAAGTAGGCATTCCTGTGCTCGGACCCATTCGTTGAACATCTACGATAACACATGGAATTTCTGCCATAGCAGCGAAGCCTATGTTTTCTTGTTTTAAAGAAAACCCAGGACCCGATGTAGCAGTCATTGCTTTTAATCCAGTAAGGGAAGCTCCTATAACTGCTGCAATGCTGGCGATTTCATCTTCCATTTGAATAAATTTCCCACCTACAAAAGGAAGTTTTTCGGCACAAAGTTCAGCAATCTCAGTAGAGGGAGTTATTGGATATCCTGCATAAAATTTTAGTCCAGCATCTATAGCTCCTGCCACTACCGCTTCATTTCCTTGCATCAATACCATAGGCATCATTCTTTCACCTCTAAATATATGGCAAAATCAGGACACCGTAGCTCGCAAAGGCCGCATTTAGTGCATTTATCCGCATCTGTTAGTCTAACTCTACCATTTTTTAGTTCTAATATTTTAACAGGACAAAATTCTACACAAATGCCGCAGCCTTTGCACCATTCTTCTATTATTACGAGCTCTTTATTTTTTACCAATTTATCACCCTCATTAAATTTTGTTTGCAATATATAATATTCTATACAAAAATAAAAAATCCTCCATAAAATGAATAATAAATTTCATGAATATTTTTGATACAATTCTTGTATCATATAGAATATTACAAATATTTATTCTATTTTTATATCCCAGGAGTTTAAAATATTTATCATGTTGTACTCTGTTAAATCAAAATGAATTGGAGTAATAGAAATATAACCTTCTTTCACAGAAACAATGTCTGTCCTTTCATCCTTTTCTATTTCCGAAATTTTACCTGCCATCCAATAGTACTCTTTCCCTCTTGGGTCATAATTTTTTTGAAAAGTCTCAATATAGATTCTCTTGCCGAGTATTGTAGCTTTTACGCCCTTTATTCCCTTCTTAAAATCGGGTATATTTACATTCAATAATGTGTTTTTAGGTAATCCTTTTTCTAAAACTTTTTCTATTAAATTCTCCAAAAATTTATATATACGCCTATCTTCAATATCAGCGGTTTCTGCAAGAGAAACTGCAATAGCAGGAATGCCGTAAATTGCAGCTTCTATAGCCGCAGAAACAGTACCAGAATAAAGTATATCTGTCCCTAAATTTAAACCTTCATTAATCCCAGAAATTATAATATCGGGTTTTTCTTCCAGCACCACTTCAATTCCTAATTTGACACAATCGGAGGGCGTACCATTTACCGCATATATTTTCAAACTATCCTCTTCCTTCACTTTTTTAAGCCTTAAAGGTTTATGTAAAGTTATAGCATGGCTTATAGCACTTCTTTCTTTTTCAGGAGCTACTACCGTCACCTTATACTTATCTTTGAGATATTCTGCTAATTTTAGCATCCCTAATCCTTGTACTCCATCGTCATTAGTAAGAAGTATTTCCATTTTCTACCTCCTCTAATTAATAACGTATAATTACTTTGATTTTATTACAAAATTTATATATAGGCAAGGAGTGATACAGTGATACAAATAGACGACGCGGGAAGTGGAAGTTTAGTAGGTGGAACGTGTATTGGGGCTATGAGAGTAGAAACCGGAGAATTTTTCTGTGATGTAATTCCCATAGAATATTATAACGAAGAAAACTTTAAAAATAAATTGTATTTACAAAAAGCCTGTGAAATCGGGAAAAAACTTTTAGAAAATCTTAAAGTAAGCAAAACTGAAAAAATACAAATTTGTAGAGGTTACATGTTTGATTCATTGAGAAAGTGGTTAGAACAAGAAGAATATAATTGGGAAAGTACCCAAATATTAAATCCTCTTCAGGATATAATAGAAAATTCTTTTGAAAATTACGCTTTATCCTTAGGATTGCCAGAAAAGTTTTTGAGGTACACAAAATATCCTTTTCATTTTCACCGATTACTAAGATGGGTATATGCTGATTATGAAAACAGAGTCAAATTATGCAAAACTGGGTGGAATAGCTGGAAAAAATACGGAAAATTAGAGGTGGAAATAAGCTACACTTATTTACAAGAAAACAAAAATTACCTATGCTTAAAATGTGGGAAAAATATTCAACCAGGGACTGCAAAAGTTATAAAATATACAAGCAATTATCCTAATACTATATATCTTCACATTAATTGTTAAGGCACCTTAAAAGGTGCCTTCAGACTGTAGACAAACTTTCGTAAAGGGGATATTTTGTATAAGGAGCGACTTGTTACAAAGAGTTAACAAAACTTAGCAAGACCGAGGGTGGAGGCAGGGCCGAAGCCAAGAATGGCGGAGGCGGGCACCTTAAGGCATGGATGCCGATTGTGCCCGGTACTCTGCCGGAACCTGAAGGTCGAGTTTTAGTTTTGTCGCTTTGGAACATCGGAGCGACGATACAAAATATCTCCTTTTGAATATTTTTTTACTTTGTCAACAAACTGTAATTGTTAAGGCACCTTAAAAGGTGCCTTAACAATTAAATATTTAGGCAGAAGGTATACATATTTGTTGCCCTGGATATATCAAATTAGGATCTGGTATTTGTGGATTTGCTCTTATTAATGCATCAAGACTTACGCCAAACATATTAGCTATTGACCACATACTGTCTCCCGGTTTTACTGTGTATATTGTTTTACAGGTCTCTGGAGATACTGGTGGACAATAGAAAGGTATGCAAATTTGTTGTCCTGGATATATCAAATTAGGATCCGATATCTGAGGATTAGCTCTTATTAAGCAGTCAAGACTTATTCCAAACATATTCGCTATAGACCACATGCTATCTCCCGGTTTTACTGTGTATATTGTTTTGCAGGTCTCCGGAGATACTGGTGGACAATAGAAAGGTATGCAAATTTGTTGTCCTGGATATATCAAATTAGGATCCGATATCTGAGGATTAGCTCTTATTAAGCAGTCAAGACTTATTCCAAACATGTTCGCTATAGACCACATAGTATCTCCTGGCTGCACTGTATAAAAAGTCTTACAATGTCCCGGATGAGGATGATGTGGATAATAGGGATGATGGTAAGGATACTTAGGATAGTTGGGATTGTAATAGGATCCATCTATTGTCATCTTATTTCCCTCCTTTTAAACTTAAACTTTCTACTACATGTTATGAAGGATAAAAATATATGTTACAGGAGGGATTTTTAAATATAAAAAAACAGGGAAGATTATTTCCCTGTCAGACTGGATATGTCATATATTCCATATTAAGAAGAGTTGCATCTATTTGATATTTTTTGGCCCTTCTGTATTCAAAAAATTTCTTTGCTACTTGTGGGAAAAGAGCATAAGATAAAACATCTTCTTCTTGTTCATAATACTCTTTAATCTCTTCTTTAATCGCTTCAAATTGCGGTTTTAAAAGATCTGCTGGTCTAACATCTATTACCTCTTCATCTCCTATTATTTTCTTCTTTATTTCTTCTGAAATTGGCGCTGGTGGTCTACCATACAGTCCTTTCACATAATCTTTTACTTCTTTTGGTACCATTTTATACCTTTCTCCAGTTATTACATTCAAGACGGCTTGAGTCCCTACCATCTGACTCATAGGAGTAACAAGAGGTGGGTATCCTAATTCTTCTCTGACTTTAGGAATTTCTTTTAAAACCTCCGGGTACTTATCTAAAGCATTTTGTTGTTTCAATTGGGAAATCAAATTTGATAGCATTCCTCCTGGAACTTGATAAATTAATACATCTGTATCTACACCCATAACCATAGATAAATCTATTTCTTTATTGTGATTTTGCTTTACTTCTTTAAAGTATGAAGCAATCTCTGATAATAACTCCATATCCAAACCAGTATCGTATTGAGTGCCTTTTAAAGCTGCCACCATTGTTTCCGTAGCAGGTTGAGAAGTTCCTAATGCCAAAGGTGAAATAGCAGTGTCTATTATATCTACTCCTGCTTCTATTGCTTTTAAATAGGTCATAGAAGCCATTCCACTCGTATAATGGCTGTGCAACTGTATAGGAACATTTACTGTATCTTTAAGGCTTTTTACTAACTCATAAGCAATATAAGGAGTTAATATTCCTGACATATCTTTTATGCATATGGAATCTACTCCTAATTCTGTCAGCTCTTTTGCTACTTTAATATAATGGTCAATGTTGTGAACAGGACTTATAGTATAAACAAGGGTACCTTGAGCGTGAGCTCCTGCTTTTTTAGTAGTTTTTATAGCAACTTCAAGATTTCGTACATCATTTAAAGCATCAAAAATTCTTATTATATCTATTCCATTGTAAACAGCCTTCTCAATAAATCTTTCTACTATATCATCAGGATAATGCCTATATCCTAATAGATTTTGTCCTCTCAAAAGCATTTGAAGAGGCGTATTTTTTATCCTTTTCTTTAATCTTCTTAATCTTTCCCAAGGGTCTTCGTCAAGAAATCTCATACAAGCATCAAAGGTAGCTCCTCCCCACGCTTCAATAGAATAATATCCTACTGCATCCAATTTTTCTGCAATTGGGAGCATTTCTTCCGTCGACATTCGAGTAGCCAAGAGTGACTGATGGGCATCTCTTAATACAGTTTCTGTAATTTTAATTTTATTGCTCATATTAATACCTCCTCATAATATATTATACTATTTTTTCAAAAGAAACAAAATAAAAAAAGAGCCAAAAGGCTCAAAATTTTAGAAGAAGGAAAGGATAGATTCCCTTATAAGTTTAGCTGCTAAAATAGAGGTTATACCAGCTATATCGTGAGAAGGCGAGACTTCCACCAAATCCATCCCAACTACATTTAAATCTTTTAAAATATGAATAGCCTCTAATGCCTCTTTTGTAGTTATTCCCCCTGGTTCTGGTGTACCAGTGCCTGGTGCAAAAGCAGGGTCTACAACATCTATATCCCAGCTAATATAAATTGGATAATCTTTTATATCATCAATTACACCTTTCAAAGGCTCAACTACTTCGTACAAAAACATATGGGTATTTTTTTCTGCAAACTCAAATTCTTCTTTTTCACCTGACCTTATCCCAAAATTATACATTTTAATACCCTTAGCAATATCCCATACTTTTCTCATCACTGTAGCGTGAGAATATGCCTCACCAAAAAATTCTTCTCTTAAATCAGTATGGGCATCAAAATGAAGGATTACAAGGTTATCCCCATATTTTTTTAAGTACTCTTTTAAAATTCCATAAGTCACTAAATGTTCTCCACCCAAGAACAATCCTTTTTTTCTACTTTTCAAAATGTCTTCTGTAGCTTTTGAGATTAAATCTAAACTCTTTTCCACATTCCCATAAGGAAGTACTAAATCTCCTAAATCATAAAATTTCTTATCTTCCAGCCTCCTATCTAAATACACACTATAACATTCTAAACCGTAAGAGGCTTGCCTTATGGCAGCAGGTCCAAAGCGGCTTCCTGCTTTGAAACTCACTGTGTAATCCATAGGCAAACCTACTATAACTACCTTTGCCTTTTCATAATCTTCAGTAGCCCCTAAAAACTTTCCCGGATCAACAAAGTATTTTCCTTCTATCATATTACACCTCATCAAAAATATCCTTCACAAATTTGGGCAATACAAAGGCCGCTTTGTGAATTTCAGGTGTATAGTATTTAGTATCTATTCTTGGAATAGAATTTATGTCCACTTCTTCAGGGTCATATTTTTTTGAACCCATGGTAAAAGTCCACAAACTTCCTGGATAAGTCGGTATTGTTGCTATATATGCTTTTGTAATAGGATATATTTCTTTGAACATTTTGCTGAGTTTGTTTATCAATTTTCCATAAATAAAAGGTGATTCTGTCTGAGCCACAATAATACCGTCTTCTTTCAAGCATTCATATACGGCTTTATAAAAATCAGAAGTAAAAAGCCCTACAGCTGGCCCAAGTGGGTCAGTAGAATCCACTATTACCACATCAAATTCATTTTTGTGTTCATTAACATATTTAATTCCATCTCCAATCATTATTTCTACTCTTGGGTCATCTAATGCCTGACTTATTGTAGGAAGATATTTTTTAGAATTTCTCACTACTGCCTCGTCAATTTCTGCCAAAACTACTCTTTCTACAGAAGGGTGCTTTAAAACCTCTCTTACTGAGCCTCCATCTCCCCCTCCAACAACTAATACGCTTTTTGGATTTTTATGAGTAAAAAGAGGTACATGTACTATCATCTCATGATATATAAATTCATCTTTTTCAGTGGTTTGAAGTATGCCATCTAAAGCTAATACTTTTCCAAATTGATATGTATCGAGTATTGCTAAGTGCTGATAAGGAGTTTTTTCTACCACCAATGTTTCCTTAACTTTCAAAGAAAATCTCAAATTTTCATCTTGATTTTCTGTAAACCATAATTCCATTGAAAACACCTCCAAGATTTTTAATAATATATTAAAAAAAATATCTCACTCTCTAAAAAACTCTTTTAATTTAACTATCTGAAAATCGCCTTTTTCTTTAAAACCTAATTTACAAAAAAAATCTCTATAAAAAGGTATATTGACACAAGCATTTTCTAACCCCATATCTAGTGCATGATTAAGTACTACTCTTACCATTAAATTTTCAAACCCTTTATCCCTGTGGGAAGGCAAAATTGCCAGATTAGTTATTGTGGCATTATTATTTTCTACTTTCATAGAAATAAAACCAAAAGGTCTGTCTTCTCTTGCAATCATGAAAATTTCTTCTAAAAAATCTAAAGTTTTATTTAAATTACACTTATTAGCAATTTTTTTGATAGTTTCAAAATCCTCCGCTTTGGCAAACTTAACTGAAAACATACTTCACCTCAAACTTTTTAAATAATCTATTTCTTTTTGTATCAGATACCTCCACTCTCCTGGTTTTAACCCTTCTAAAGATAACTCACCAATTTTAGATCTTGTAAGAGAAATAACAGGATGTCCAATAGCCTCACACATTCTTCTAACTTGTCTATTTTTCCCTTCATGAATTTTTATTTCTACAACACTTGTCCTATTTTTAACTGCTAAAATCTCTATTTCTGCTTTGGAAGTCAAATAATCTCCTATCAAAAGTCCATTTCTAAACCTTTCCAACTCTTCTTGTGTTGGAATCCCTTTGATTTTTGCAATATACGTCTTCATAATTTCATGTCGAGGATGCATTAAGATATTGGCTATCTCCCCATCATTTGTGAGTAATAAAAGCCCTGATGTATCATAATCTAAGCGGCCAACAGGATATATTCTCTCCTTAACTTTAACTAAGTCCATCACTGTAGGCCTGCCAAACTGGTCTTTTACAGAAGTAATATATCCTGTTGGCTTATTTAACATAATATAAACTTTTTTCTCTTCTCTTCTCACAATTTTATCATCAAATTCAATTATGTCAACATCAGGATTAATTTTTACTCCCAACTCTTTTACTACTTTTCCATTTACTTTTACACGGCCTTGTAAAATATACTCTTCGCACTTTCTTCGTGAGGCTATTCCACATTCTGCTAAGTATTTTTGCAACCTTTCCATTTGTGTTCACCCATTTTTTGTTTATACAAGTTTTTCGTCATAAATTTTTAATAAATTATTTCTCATGACCCTTTCTTTTATCAAGTTGGTATCAGTAATATAAAGACCTAATTGTTTCATCCTTTCAAAATATTCTGCCCCTGCAAAAGTATACCTCTTTTTCAAACCTTCTTTCGTCTTTATGCTTTCATTTGCATATGCTATCAAATCACCAGAAGCTAAATTCCTTGGTAACTCCAAAAGAGGCATGCCAAGAGCTAATCTTACGCTGTTATGTCCAGCAAGACATCCTGTCACCATTGCCTCAGTATGCCCAGTAAACAAGCCAGACTTCTCCCCTGCACATAATAAATTCTCTAAACCTATAACTTTCATTGTATTATCTCGCGGTGCCATTGACAAATATCTTACAGAATTAGCTTTTCCTCCAGAATAGGGGTCATCATAACGTGCTCTTTCTAGGCCAGGAATTTTTCTAAGTTTTTCTAATGGATAAAAAGGAGTCATGAGTTTTACATAACCAGTATCTAATAGTATAACATTTTCTGCGTATTCTGGCAATGCATATTGTTGACACACCTTCAAATTCAATTTTTCCATGTTAATATCTTCTTTAGGCACAGGCAATACTACTACTCCATCTCTTTCCAACTTTTCTCTTATCTCTTTGCTTAAAGATTCTTTATTTAATTTACATGAACCACTAAAGGCACCATAAACTTCATCTGCCCTCATTCCTAAAAGGTCTTCTACACCTGCTCTATAACTTATGCTAATTCGAGGACCAAAAGAAGGGCACCTTAAAATACACATAGCACATCCGTTTCCATATCTTAGGCAGTTACCCATTGGTCCCGTTGAACCAGTAGTCTCTATAAAAACATCTCCATACTCTATAGTATCATCTGCTAAAACTATTCCTTTTATTCTTTTGCTGTTTTCCATTACCACATCTGTAGCCCTCGCCATCAATTTAATAGTAACACCTTTTTCAAGTAACATCTCTCTAATCATTGGTTCTACCATTGTCACATCATACAGATTTGCATGAGCATGACCAGGGAAGTTTACATTTACATGTCTTGCTGCCGTGTCTGTTATTTCAATAAGTTCATTTCCTCCTAAATATATAAGTTCTTCTGCAGCAGTATATCTGCCGTTATTTCTCATTATACCTCCTACAAGTCCGCATCCCAAAAGCATATCAGTCTTTTCTAAAAGCACTACTTCTGCTCCTGCTTTTCGAGCCGTTAAAGCAGCTGCACAACCAGCCCAACCTCCACCTATTACAACAACCTTAACCATGTAACATCTTCCTTTCTAAAGCTTTTCTAATATCCACTTGAACCTTACAGGTTCTTATTTTTTGGTCTCCTATCTGAACTTCACAACTACCGCAAATTCCTTCACCACAGCATATGGTATTATTGTTCGAAACTGCTAAATAAGCTTCTTGATTATATAAGTCCAAATAATTTAAAATATTCACATGCTGTTCATCAGAACCTCCACTGTAAACAACCGTTATTTCTTTGTCTTTAATTAACTCTTTTAAAATTCTTTGTCCTTCCTCACTTAAAAGGTCTGTTTCAATTGTCGTTATATTAAACTCTTTCAAATAGTCATTTATAAAATTCACTCCTACTTTCCCCTTGTCTACAATAGTTATAACTTTGTTTTTGTTGTTTAGTAGTTTTGAAATAACAATTACCCCTGGAGCTTGTGCAATTCCTCTCAAAACAACTAAAGCTTTAGAATTGTGAGTTCCTTTAATATACCTATGGCCTAAAAGTCCATTCCAATAAGGCCCTCTTAAATAGACCTCTTCTCCTTCCTCGGCTTTTTGAATTAATTTTGTCTTTGGACCGCTTACTTGTATAGCTATCTTGATTATTCCCTCAAGCTCATCTGCATACATTACTGACATTGGAGTATCAAAAAAAGGTGGACTTGAAATTCCTCTTAAAAAAACAAAAGAACCTGGTTCATTCAAGTCTCGTGCCATCTTATTTGGTACTTTAAGAGTCAAAATTATAATTTCTTCATTAATTTCTTCCCTTTTTAACACTTTAGAAAAAATCGTGCTGCGGGTAGCTTTAGCCTTGTATCCTGCCCAAACAAATTCCTGAAAGATACAAACTCCTCGCCAATTACAATCGCAAAAATTTTTCCCCTGAAGTTGTGAACATACTATGCACTCATTTAATTCAGCCAAATAGCAAGGACAATAATCAGTACCAGCGTCAATGCATTCTAATCTATTTGCCAATTTATCTCACCTCCAATTTCACACTAATAAAATATTCTTCAAACTTAAAAACTATTACAAAACAAATAACCCTCTTGAGTCATATTCAAGAGGGATTTAGTACCTTTAACCAATTTTTTATTATCTTTTGAAAATTGTAACCAAAATCTTCTTGTTCTATCTTCTTTAAGGCTACACAATTTACATCACAAACTTTTTCTTCTCCTATTTTTACTGTCACATAGCCTATTTTTTCACCCTTTTCAACAGGAGCTTTGACACTTTCGGGGAAATGAAATTCTAAATTCACATTCTGCTTCTCCTCTTCTAATGCTGGAATAACACATTCTTTCTCACTTACAACTGATACAGTATTCTCTTTCCCACCTTCTACTTTTACCTTCTTAATTAACTTCCCTTTTTCTAAAACTTTATAGGGTTTGTAGTTTGAAAAAGCATAGTCTAATATTTTCATGGAATCTTCCCACATAGGAGGACTATTTAAAACAACTGCAATAAATCTCCTTCCATCTCTTGTAGCAGAAGATACAAGACACCTACCTGCTTTATTAGTAAATCCAGTTTTTACCCCATCAGCTCCTTCGTATATCCATAAGAGCTTATTTTTATTCCTCAAATATCTATCCCATTTTTTCCCTTCCCAAGGAATTGTCTTTTCTTTTGTTGATACAATCTCTGCAAATTTAGGATATCTAAAAGCATATCTTGTTATTAAAGCTAAATCATAAGCAGTAGTATAATGGTCATCAATACCAATGTCTAAACCAGAAGGTGTTACAAAATGGGTGTTATATGCTCCTATTTCTTTTGCTTTTTGGTTCATAATTTCGACAAAACTTTCTACACTACCAGCTATATGTTCCGCAATAGCTGTGGCAGCATCGTTCCCTGAGTTTAGCATGAGTCCATAAAGCAAGCTTTCCATATCAATTTTTTCTCCTGGCGAAAGCCAAATAGACGAACCCCCAACACTTGCAGCCCTTCTACTGACAGTTACAATATCATTTAAATTACCTTTTTCTAATGCCACCAATAAAGTCATTATTTTTGTAGTGCTTGCCATTGGCAGCTTTTCATGAGAATTTTTTTCATATAACACTCTCCCTGTCTCTTGGTCCATTACAATTGCTGCTTTAGCAGAGATAGAAGGATAGCTTTCAGCATACACTTTTACAGAAGACATAAAATACAACAGAATAAATATATAAAGCACAAATTTTTTCACACTATGCCTCCTTTATATACAAAAAAGTGGGATTCCCCACTTTTTAAATATCAGCATTGTTATTCATTGTTGGATTTTGTACCTTCTTTGTCGACTTACCTTTATTGAACAAGTTTTGTATTTCTTCTATCAATTTAGGCGTCAAGTCTATTATTCTCTCTAGCATAGCACTTTGAGTAACTGGCAAGAGTCTGATTTGCCCTTGTCCAACTACCATAAAGGCAACAGGTTGTACAGAAACCCCTGCACCACTGCCACCTGCAAAGGGCATACTTTGAGATGAATCTTGTTCTGTACCTTTTTTGTCATTTTTGGGCAAGTTAATTTCACCGCCTCCAGCAGCAAAGCCAAATGTCACACGAGAGATAGGGATTATTATAGTTCCATCAGGAGTTTCTACAGCATCTCCTACTATTGTATTAACATCTATCATGTCTTTTAAGCTTTCCATGGTCGTTTTCATCAATGCATCGATTGGGTGATCACTCATTTATTTTCACCTCCCCTTTAAATTACCCAAAAACTTTATTCCATTAATAATAATATTACCACAGGTTATTTTAAATATGCAAATTAAATTTCCTTCTAACTTATTCTGACCATAGTAAGGTGTGATATAAACCTCCGGTGCATTAGTAAAAGTAGCATTATTATATATCGGCATAAGAGCTGTATATATTATTCCCCATAAAGAGCCGTTCAAGATAGCAGTCCAAGCTGCATCTCCTAAGCCAATTTTTAAATTTAAATAAAATTTATAAACAATAGTATCTTTTAACACATCTTTTAAAAATTCTATAATCCTAAAAAAATCTTTATATCCTACATCTAAAGTCGAAAATTTTTTCTCTTTTTTAGTTCTCTCTAATTTTTTTGTTCCTGTACTTTTAAGTATCTGAATGCCAAAAATTTTAAAATACAATTCCTCTTTTTCAGGCTCTTTCTGTAATTTAAAGGTTAAAAAATTTACAATAAATATATTAGTTGCTATTTCCAGGGAAATATTTTTCTCCTCTTTATTCGCTTTTATTTTAATTTTAAGAGGCAAAAAATACAGTAAAATCAAAAAAATAATGGTTATAAAAAAAACAGACAAATATTTCATCCTTTCACACCTCATATTACGCTGTTTATAAACCTTTTTAGTAAAGATTTAGGTTTTTATTATAGTTTTGGTAAAAAGATTGATACTTATTAAAAACTGCCTATATTGTATTTTTATCCATATAAAGGAAATATAGTATCTTGATATATGATAACCTCTTTTTGAAAAAATAGCAAGTACAATTGTAGAAAACTTCTATGTAAAATCATAGCAGGTTAACTCTTTATAAAAGAGCACCTGCTTTTTTGCCTCTTTTAGGGTGTACTTTCGATTTGCGGTAATTCTTTTAAAGATTTAATTCCAAAATACTTTAAAAAGTCTTCTGTAGTAGTGTACAGTATTGGCCTACCAGCAGATAAAGCTCTTCCGCTTTCTTTGATCAAATTATACTCCAGTAAAGTATTCATAGCTTTATCGCTTTTTACACCCCTTATTCTTTCAATTTCTGCCCTTGTGATAGGTTGATTATAAGCTATTATAGCCAAAACCTCTAATGCTGCTTGAGAAAGTCCTTGTTTTATTTCTAATCCCAAAGCTTGTCTAACTATTTCTCCATAATTATCATTTGTACACATTTGAACTTTATCTTCAAAAAATATAATATCTAAACCACGATTTTCCATGTTGTAATATTCTTTTAATTTGTTTACAACATCTACTATTTCCTCTTGAGAAAGTCCTACTACTTCGGATAAGGTTTTTAATTTTACTGGTCCCCCTGATGCAAACAATATAGCTTCTATTTTTCCTTCATAACTCATTTTTTTCTCCTCTCCTAAAGGATTTAATAAGTATATCCCCATAAGTAGTCTTTTGTTCTGCTATAATTTTATTTAATCTCACTAACTCTAAAACAGCGATAAAAGAAATAATAATTTCTCCTTTTGCTCGACTTTTCTTAATAAATTCACTAAACCAAAGGAAAGGTTTTTTTACTAATTTCACTAATAACTCTTTAATCTTAATCTCTACAGTATATTCATCTTTTTTTATTTCTATTTCATTTTCTCTGGCGTTATTTTTTGAAATAACTTTAAGATATGCTTTATATATATCTTCACTAGAGTAGTTTAAAGCAATTTTTTTATCTATATATTTTATTTCAGGCTCTTCTCTAAAAAAACGAGAACCAATTTTGCACATTTCTCTAAAAGTCTGGGCAATAATTTTATATTTTTTGTACTCAATCAATTTAGTTACCAATTCTTCTCTTGGGTCTACTTCTTCTATTTCCAATTGTTGCCCATCAAACTGCTGTTTGGGAAGTAACATTTTAGATTTAATTTCTAATAAAGTAGCTGCCATTACAATAAATTCTGATGCTACATCTAAATCCATTTCTTGCAAAGTTTTAATATATTCCATATATTGATCTAAAATAACTGAAATCGGGATATCCATCAAATCAATTTCATTTTTTTCTATAAGGTGAAAAAGCAAATCAAAAGGTCCTTCAAACACTTCTAATTTTACGTTGTACATCTTCACACCCCAAAAGGCTTTAAAATAAGAGTTATAAAAGAGTCTAAAGCATTCATAATAGGCCACATGATTTGTCCTATAACCCCAGTGAAAACAAGAATGATCAAAATAACCTGTCCATACATTTCATATTGGGAAATTATATAAGCTTCTCTTGTGGGTAACAAACTCCACAGTACTTTTGATCCATCCAAAGGCGGTACTGGTATTATATTGAAAACAGCAAAAACTAGATTGTAAATGTACAATAGATATAAAATTGGATACAGTATAGGAACATCTTTAAATACTACCATCAATATTCGAGAAACGATAGCCAACAAGACGTTGGAAAGAGGGCCTGCTAAGGATACAAGCAATACACCTTTTTTCCTATCTCTAAAATATAAAGGATTAATAGGAACAGGTTTCGCCCACCCAAACCTTAAAAGCCAAAGCATTAAAAGACCAAGGGGGTCAATATGAGCCAATGGATTTAATGTAAGCCTACCACTTTGCCTTGGAGTAGGGTCCCCCAACTTATCTGCCACATAACCATGACTAAATTCGTGGAAACTCATCGCAATAAGAAGCGCAGGTATTCTATACAAAAAATCTATCAAATTTATTCTCCTTTCTGTAATTTTTTTATCAGTTTTTTTAAAAATGCAATTTCTTCATCTTTTGTAGCAATAATTCCATTCATTTTTGCTTCAAACACTTTGTCCATTAATTCTCCATATAAAGGACTTGGAGGAAGTCCTAAATTTTCTATGTCTTTTCCTGTTACAGTCAATTTTCCCTTTATAATTTTTTCGGCTTTTTCTCCTTCCATTACTTCAATAGCTTTTAAAACTTCTTCTTTTGTTTCTTCTATAGTTTCTCTTGTCTTTCTGATATTTTTATTTTGACAATTGAGTTGCTCTCTCAAAAAAACCAAGTCTTTTAAAGCCTTAAGATAAATTTTATTTATTCGCAACCGCTTTTCAATTTCATTAATATCTTTTTCTTTTAAGTAGTAAAAAAGCACTAAAAATTTGTATAATTCAATTTCTAAATTTACATCTACTGTATCGAGATTTTGAGTATTAAGTGTAATTCCATCAAAAATAACTTTATCAATACCGTAAGAAATAAGTTTTTCAATCATTTCTTTGACTTTACTTTCTTTCAAAATTAAAAAGATCTCATTTCTTATTCTATCAGCAGACAAAAGTCTAATATTTTCTATTGATTCCTTCATCAAATTGTGTGTCTTTTCTTCAATCTCAAAAGAATATCTGACAGAATACCTGATGGCTCTAAATATTCGCGTAGGGTCATCAATAAAACTTTTGGGATGAAGAACTCTAATTAAACCCTTTTTTAAGTCCTCTAATCCATTAAAATAATCCAAAATCTTACCTTCTATTACATCATAAGCCAAAGTGTTAATAGTAAAATCTCTTCTTGCCATATCATCGTATATATTTGAAAATTCGATTGTTGGCAGTGCAGCAGGACGTTCATAATACTCTTTCCGAGCAGATATAACATCAATAAAAATACCGTCATAGCTTAAGGTAGCAGTCTTAAAAGCTTCATACACTACAATATCACCTTTTAAATAAGAAAGCAATGTGTAGGCAAACTTAATACCGTCTCCTTCCACTACTACATCGATATCAAGGTTTTTAACTCCTAATAAAAAGTCTCTTACAACTCCACCTACAATATAAGATTTAACTTTTGTTTTTAAAGAAATTTCTTTCAGCAGTTTAATTAAATCTATTCCATTAACCTCTATACGCAAAAAATCACCCTTTTACCAACAAAATAATTCCTTGCTTTATATTATACCATAGGATAATATAAAAAAATAAGTATAGGTTAAAGTTCATTAACCTATACTTATTTCTTAGTCCTTGGATTAAAGATTAAAGAAAAAATGTATCCAAAAAATATTGCTGCAGAAATTCCTCCAGCAGTAGCTGTCAATCCTCCTGTAAAAATTCCAATTAATCCATCTTTCTCAACAGCTTTTATTACACCTTGGGCAAGAGAATTTCCAAAGCCTAAAAGAGGTATTGTAGCTCCTGCACCACCTATATCTATCAATTTTTTATAAACTCCAAGACCCCCAAGTATTGCTCCTAATGTCACATAAGTTACTAATATTCTTGCAGGAGTCAATTTAGTCTTATCAATCAAAATTTGTGCAATAGCACAAATCAAACCTCCCATTAAAAACGCTTTTATATAATCCATATTGACCTCCTTATAATGTTGTCGATATTGTAATAGCATGGGCAATTCCAGGAATAGATTCCCCTTGCTGGCTGCTGGTAGGAGATAAAAGAGCTCCCGTCGCCATAAATAAAACTTTTTTATAGACTCCATTTTGTATTTGAGATAAAAGCCATCCATTCAAAACCACTGCAGAACAAGCCGCACCGCTGCCACCAGAGTGAACGTCTTGTGATTCATCAAAAATTTCTATTCCACAATCTTTATACTTACTCTCTATATCATAGCCCTCTTTATATAATAACTCTAAAAGTATGTCTTTTCCTACTCTTCCCATGTCTCCTGTCATAATAAGGTCATAGTCTTCTATTGTAAAACCTGTATCTTTAAAATGAGTGATAATTGTATCTGCTGCAGCAGGTGCCATTGCCGCTCCCATGTTATTGGCATCCTTCATCCCCAAATCTACAACTTTGCCAGTAGTAGCATGGGTAATATAAGGGCCTTCTCCTGTGGAGGCTAAAATTGTAGCTCCTGCACCTGTCACCGTCCACTGTGAAGTAAAAGGCCTTTGAATGCCTTGTTCTAAAGGATATCTAAACTGTCTTTCGGCAGTAGAAAAATGGCTGGAAGTTGCCGCTATTATATAGTCAGCGTAGCCTCCATCAATAAGCATAGCCCCTAAAGTCAATCCCTCTGTCATAGTAGAACAAGCACCATACAATCCAAAATGTGGCACATTCAGTTGTCGCGCAGCAAAATTTGCACTTATAATTTGATTTAGCAAATCACCACCTAATAGGTAATCAATGTCTGAAATCTTGAGATTGGCCTTTTTTAATGCTAAATTTACAGCATCTTGAAACATTTTTGACTCTGCTTTTTCCCAACTTTTTTCTCCATATGTATCGTCTACTAAAATCATATCAAAATAATCTCTTAAAGGTCCTTCTCCTTCTTTAGGTCCTACAATAGTGCCTCCAGCTATTATAGAAGGAGGATTTTTAAATTTAACTGTTTGTGCGCCTAATTTTTTTTCTGCCATATCTAACTTCCCCTTTTACTTCAAAAAATAATATATTAAGCCTATAATAATTGAAGTACTGACACCATATACAATAACAGGTCCTGCAATTGTAAACATCTTTGCTGCTGCTCCAAAAACAAAACCTTCCCTTTTAAACTCCATTGCCGGTGACACAATAGAATTTGCAAAACCTGTTATTGGCACTATAGAACCTGCCCCTGCAAACTTCCCTATATCATCATAGACCCCAATTCCAGTTAAAAAAGCCCCAAGAAATACCATAGTAATTGATACAAGAGTATTGGCATCTTGCATAGAATAACCTCTTGTTAGGTAAAAATTTAAAAAGAACTGCCCTATGTCGCTTATCAATCCTCCTACCACAAAAGCCATTACTACGTTTTTAAGCAAAGTAGGTTTAGGCTCATATTTCTGTGCTATATTTTTATACTCTTGCTCTTTTTTTACATCCCTTTCCATTAATTTCACCCTTTCTTATGAGAAGAGCACCATAGACGGTGCTCATTTATTTTCAATCTAATTCTTTATCTGCTCTATAAGCTATTTGTATATTAGCTTTATATTCTACTATTTTGCCATTTTTTACATTAGCTGTTTGATTGACAACTTCAATTCCTGATATATTGTCAATAGACTTAGCTGCTTCTTCTACAGCTTTGTGTATTGCATCTTCCCAGCTCACTGTTGAATCTCCTACTACATTTAAAACTTTAACAACTGCCATACTTTTTCCTCCTCCCTTATATACCAAATCAGCACTGTCAGGTATTTTTTTATTGGTTTTGTGCATATAAAAATAGCTAACAGTAAAAATTAGCAATATTGCCACGATTATAATTAACATCTTTTTCATTTTCATTTCACCAGCCATTATTAGTATGTGAAAATAAGCAAAATTAATTCAAAAAAAGTGTAGTATTTACGTTAAAATACTACACTTCTTCCAATTCTTTTCTTAGTTTTTGTAAAACTTTTTTTTCGAGTCTTGATACTTGCACTTGTGAAATTCCTAAAATGTTTGCTACTTCCATTTGGGTCATATCCTTAAAATATCTCAAAAATATTATCTGTTTTTCTCTTGGTTTAAGTTTATTTATAACCATTTGTAAAGCTAATTTATCGTCTATATCAACTTCTTTTTCCTCTTCACTCACCATTTCAATTAAAAGTCTGTCATCTTCGTCATGAGTTATATTGTCATATAATGACTCAGCAGTAGCAGACGATTCAAAAGCCATCGCAATTTCTTCAGGACTTACATTTAATCTTTCAGCAATTTCATTAATAGTTGGTTCTCTATTTAATTCATTGCTTAAAATCTCTTTCACATAAAAAGCTTTTGTAGAAAGCTCTTTTAAAGAACGACTCACTTTTATTAATCCATCATCTCTTATAAATCTCTTAATTTCTCCGATTATTATAGGTACTGCATAGGTTGACAATTTTACATTGTAAGACTCATCAAATTTTTGAATCGCCTTTACAAAACCTATACAGCCTATTTGATATAAATCCTCCAATTCATACCCTCTATTAGAAAACTTTTTAACAATACTCCAAATAAGACCACTATTTTCTAAAATTAATTTTTCCAAGCTTTCTTTATCATTTTTTTGTGCCGCTCTTATCAATTTCAAATTCTCATCACTTTTTTCAAAATTCCCTTCTTTCATAAGGTCACCTCATTTATCAGGCCTTATATACTTTATCATTCGAACAAGAGTTCCCTTTCCTGGAGTTGATTCAACTTCCAATTCATCCATAAAGGTCTGCATGACAGTAAAGCCCATTCCTGCTCGCTCTTCTTCTAAGCGAGTAGTAAAAAGAGGTTGCATGGCTTTCTCAATATCGTCAATCCCTTTTCCCTCATCTATAACTTCAATTGTTATTTTGTTACCTGAAATAAAAGCTTTAATGGTAATGATGCCGATTTTATTCTCATATCCGTGAATTATGCAGTTAGTAACTGCTTCTGAAACAGCAGTTTTTATATCTGCAATTTCTTCAATTGTCGGATCTAGTTGAGCAGCAAAAGCTGCAACAACAGTCCTTGCAAAAGACTCATTTTGCGACTTACTTAAAAATTTTAACTCCATCATGTTTGTATATTCCATGATAATCCCCCTTCTATATTTCCTTTAAGGCTTCTTCAATGTCATTATAACATTTAATTATACGCAACAATCCAGAAACTTCAATAATTTTATGTAATTGTTTATTGGCATTTACTATAGCTACCTTGCCATTATTCTCTTTAATTTTTTTATATCTTCCTATTATAACGCCAATTCCTGAACTATCCATAAAATTTACATTTTTAAAATCAAAAATTAAATTTTTACACAACTTTTTTTCATACTCTTCATCAATAACACTTTTTATACTCTCCGCCACATGATGATCTAACTCACCTTCAATTTTGGCTATCAAAGCATCCCCTTTTTTTGCAAATTTTACTCTCATTTTATCAACCTCCCCCTATTATATTCGATATAAATTTTAAAATTCCTCCTTTTTTGTGATATTTTTCTAAAAAATATAAAAAAGCACTAAACTACTGTTTAGTGCTTAAAGTAAATTACTCATATTTTAGCCAACCAATAAAAACTTTATTGAGATTTTCAAAAAAGTTCGCTTTTTCTACTGTTTCCTGAGGATATATGTTAAATGTCTTTATAATCTTGCCATCCTGTGTTATTTTTACAGTACCTATTGGGACCTCTTTGGCTAGAGGAGCTAATACAGCATTCTTTAGCTCCACCTCTGTTTTTATATTTTTACCTTCTCCTTTTTTAATCAGTATATACTCATCATCGCGGCACACAACACTAACAGCCTGCTTTTTCCCTTTTAAAACTTTAACATTGCCAAAGCTTTGCCCTTTTGAAGCTACTTTTACACTTTCATAATTAGCAAATCCATAATCTAATAATTTAGCCGCTTCACTAAACCTCGTCTCAGAATCAGGTGCTCCGAACACCACCGCTATTAGCCTTGTATCTCCCCTTTTAGCTGTTGCTGCCATACAATAAAGTGCTTCCGATGTAGATCCTGTTTTAATACCATCTGCTCCTTTATATCGCCATAGTAATTTATTAGTATTTATGAGACTAAATTTCCCATTTCTTAAAGAATCTAATTTATTGGTTAAATATTTAAATATGCTCTCGTGCTTTACTAATTCCCTTGAAATCATTGCAATATCATATACGCTTGTCAAGTGCCCTTCCTCAGGTAGTCCAGTTGCATTTTTAAAAGTAGTATTTTTTGCTCCCAATTCTTTAGCCCTTTTATTCATCATTTCAACAAAATTTTCCTCTGTACCCGCAATATATTCAGCTAAAGCAACAGAAGCATCGTTTGCCGAATTCATCGCTATAGCCTTCATTAAATCATCTACTGTCATTTCCTCTCCTACTTCTAAATATATTTGTGTACCTCCCATATCAAAGGCATGTTTACTTGTGACAACTTTATCTGTTATTTTAATTTTACCAGAATCTATTGCTTCAATCGCCAGTAAAAGAGTCATTACTTTGGTAACACTGGCAGGCGGCAAGGGCTTATGGATATCTTTTTCATAAAGAATTTGTCCAGTATTAGCCTCTATCAAAATAGCAGATTTTGACTTTAAATTTAATGTATCAGCATATACTGTGCCATTTAAGACAAAAGAAATAGCTAGTATCACACTCACTAATAATGTTAAAAGCCTTTTAAACATAAAATCACCCTCCTCATCACTATTTATTTTGCGCTGGAGGGTAAATATTATACTTTTTAAAATTTTAAGCACGAGGGTGAAATTTATTATAAACTTCTTTTATTTTTGACTTTGAAATTAAAGAAAGTAAATTTGCGTTTAAATCCGTTTGATAACCTAACATTTCTTGAACAGCTCGAATATCTGCACCATTTTGAAGCATATGCTGTGCAAAAGATTGTCTTAGCGTATTTGGAGTAACAGGAAAACCAGGATTAATTTTATCAGTGTATTCTCTTATTATTTTCCAACAGCCTTGTCTTGTGAGTTTTTCTCCTCGCAAATTTAAAAAAAGAGTATTTTCTCCATTTTTTGTTTTTCTTCCTTTTTCAATATAATTTTTTAAAGCCTCAATTGCATGAGAACCTATTGGAATAACTCTCTCTTTATTAGAGCGAATAACTACATAGCCATAAGAGAGATTCACATCTTCTAATTTTAAAGAAATAACTTCGGAGACTTTAAGTCCTGTAGCATACATAAGTTCAATAAGAGCTTTATCTCTAATTCCTTTTTCATCATCACCAAAATCTAGTGAAAGTAACATATCTACCTGTTCAACTGTTAAAGTAGCAGGCGGCTTTTTTTCTACTTTCGGGGTATTAATCATGTATGTTGGGTCTTCTTCTATTTTCTTTTTCATAAATAGATAATGATAAAAGGCTTTAAGAGAAGAAAGATTTCGCGAAACAGTTGCTTGTGATTTTCCTTTTTTCTTCAAGTAATAAAGATAATTTAATATTGTCGATTTTTTGACATTATAATATTCAAATTCGATTTCTTCAAGGTAATTTAAAAATTGTTTTATGTCTCTGTTATAAGATTCAAGAGTGTTATTTGACAATTTTTTGTTCTTTTTTAAAAAATCCAAAAACTCCCCAACCACATTATTTAACATATTCTTTACCCCTACAATCTTGATTTTTTATAATAGATCCATTTAATTATAAATATTCAACATAAATCGTCATTTTCCTTCTTTTATGGTGAAAAAATCGGCAAAAGTAATATATAAGGTGAAAGATAAGATTCTATCAAACAGCCTATTAATATAACTAAAAATCCTGCATATACCATAAAAGTATAAGAAACAAATTGCGATATTAATTCTTCAAAATGAAATTTGCGATTTTTCAAAAGATATAAAGAAAAATTAATAGCTGTTACAGATATAAACAAGATTCCTGATAAAATAAAAACATTTTGAGGTAAAATTCCCATCAATACGAGTAATATACCTTTTATTTCAAATTCTTTTATCAAAACTCCAATAGAAAATCCTAAAATAAATCCTCTTATCCCCGCAAGCAAAAATATAAAAGGAATCCCTATAATTGTAGCTCCTAAAATCCATAAAACAAAAACAGTAACAAAATTATTTAGAAGGGATTGTTTAAAAATTTGGGCAGAATTCAAGTCTACAGATTTTGCAATTTTATAAAATTTTGAAATATATCCTATTATTTGCTCCATCTGTATGTCAGTGAGGTTATTAACAGTAAAAGATCCTGCTGCTATTCCTATCATTAAACACATTACAGCTAACACATACAATAAAAAATTATTTTTAATATGCAAATAAAGATTTCCTTTTAAAAACTTCAAGAATATTGCCCCCTATTTTTTATAAAGCTAATTTAAATTTATGATTCAAAAGGGGACAATATTCCTTTTAAGTGATAGTAACTTTGCCGTATATTCCTCCTCCTCCCGCTAAAACATCCAGTTTCCCTTCTCTTCCTCTTAAAATATTTAATGCCTTTGAAGTTCCTATCACTTTCTCTAATTCTTCATAAGGTGCATGATGCAAAGCATACAATTCACTTCCAAAGTAATTCACCAATTTTTCGATAGTCTTACCTCCAATATTAGGAATAAATTCTAGGGGAATTTGATAGACATATAAAGGTCTAAAAGGAGGATGTTTTGTATCATAATCTTTAATTTGCTTTATTCTATCCTTTACACCTAAAACTATATTTGAACTTCCACATTTTAAGCATTTTTTTACAGGAGATTCTTCCTTCGCAATATAACCACAATCCAAGCAAAAAGTTCTGTGGTATTTCCCTAATTTAGGATTTAGGCCATAATTTCTTACAATTTCTCTTCCTTTTTCTCTTTTTATAGCCAACAAAATCTCTTCAAAATTTGCATCTTTTATATCAAAAACATTAAACTCTCTGCCTATTTTTTCTAAAGAATGGGCATCTGAATTGGAAAGAAAAGTTTTATTTTGCAACTCCTCAATCTGATCAGCCATATCAGAGTCTGCACTAAGGCCCAATTCCACTCCATAAATATATTGATAAAAATCTTTAAAGACATATTTAAGCCTATCAGTAGAACTGCCATAGTAACTTTTAAAGGGAGTAAAAACATGGGCAGGAATCACAATCCCGCTGTATTTTTCTGCGATTTCAACAGCCTGTACACTTGTAAGATTTACTCGCTGAGAACTTAGATTTATATTTTTAACGTATTTAGAAATTTCTTGAGAAAACAACGAAATACTCTCAATATCTCTAAAATAACATATTAAATGAGGAGAACCCTTTTCCTCTTTGCCAATTTCTATTTCACTGCCTAAAATCAAAGTAACTTTATTTTTATACCTAAGCCCTCCTTCTTCAAGGGAGAATAGTATTCCTTCTTGTATATATTCTTTTAGCTCCTCCAAAATAAGCGGAGAAGCGCCATCTACAATGCCAACTATATCAATTCCTTTTAATATACTTTTTTCTAATATATTTAAAACAGTTAAATTTTTTGAGGCCGCAATTTTTACAGGAGCTCCTTTTATACTCCTTGCAACATGAACATGCAAATCCCCGTAAAATCTCATAAACTATTCCTCATTTTTAAATAATATAAAATTCCAATTATCGTTTTAGAATCTTTTATTTGATTTTGTAAAATCATTTCCCACAATTCCTCTGGAGTATATTCATATACTTCTAAAAATTCATCCTCATCAGGTTGAGCAGTGTATTTTTTTAAATCTTTTGCAAAATACAAATACATTTTTTCATTAGAAAAACCGGGAGTGGTATAAAAAGTAATCAAATGCTTTATAAAACCTGCTTCATAACCTGTCTCTTCTAATAACTCTCTTTTAGCACAAATCAAAGGGTCTTCACCCTTTTCTAATTTTCCTGCCGGTATTTCTAATAAAGACTCCTCTGCAGGTTTTCTATATTGTTTGACTAATAAAATCTTTCCTTCTTCATTAACTGCTACTATGGATACGCCGCCAGGATGCTCAACTATTTCTCGCGTAGTAACTTTTCCATTAGGCAGTTTTACCTCATCTACTCTTAAATTTATTATTTTCCCTTCAAAAATCTTGTTGGTGTTAACTGTAACTTCTTTTTGTTCCAAAATTCATCTTCCTTTCTATGTATAATTTTAACAATAAATACATACTATAGAAATGAGGTGAGAAAAATGATTATAGTGGGAAACACTCTTTATTATGCTGGAAAATTTTCCACACTATTATTTTTATTAAAGGAACTAAATAAAAAATACAAAACTTTAGGAGAAGTAATCAAATCAGTTTCGCACTAATTTAGACGACACATAAAGGGCTGCAGCTCCGCAAGCATTAAAAAAGTCTGGCTCACTTTCATAATTTCTTCCCATTGTTGATAAGTTAAGCCCAGATTCTTCTATGTATTTTCTTATAATTTCAGCTTCAATAAATTCTATTTTATATCGCGAAAATACAGGATTTGAATTTATCTGCTCCTTTATTATTTTTTCTTTTTCTTCTTCCATTGTAGGAAAAGTCAAAACACAGGAACTGTTACACAGCTCTAAAACAGTTATAGTATGGTGACTAATCCCTTGATGTCTCTGCCTTTTATCATTAAACCCAATTCTTGGGATAAGTACAGGCTTACCTCCTAATTTATTTGTAGCATCTATTATATGGGCTTGTTCTACCCCTGAAAACCCATATTTGGTTCCTGTGCCAATTATTCCTGGTCCCATTGCTACTATAACAACATCTGCTTTTAACACTTCCTTTGCACCTATCAAAGCAGTATAAATATTTACACACTCATAATCTCCTCCAAAAGCATGTCCAATTGTAACTGTTTTATCTATTATTCCCCTCTTTTTAAGCTCAAAAACTGTATTGCTGAAACTAATAGGCAGACATCCTCCATCTGTCATCACATACGTAATTTTAAGGTTAGGATTTGTACTTTTTAACACTAAGGCTACAGGTGCTACCATACTGTGAAGTTCTCCAACTATTACAGGCAAATCTTCTAAACTTTCGAACTCTTCAAAAGCAGTATGATAAGGATTGTTTTGCTCCTCCATTGCTAACACATTTATTTGAAAAGGTGTATATCTTAATTTCATAATATGCCCATTTCCTATAGCATCGTATTTAGGGTATTTGAGATTTACAACTATAAAGTCATAGCCCCCTGTTCCAAGATTTAAAAGGCGAGCAGTTCGGTTTACATAAACTTTATCTCCTACTTCTATTTTCCCAGTTACATCGTCATAATTTAAAGCTAATACCTTTTCTCCCTCTGACTCAACCTCTACAACAGTTATACCCTCTCTTTGTGACACAATTTTACTTACCTTAGCTAAATAAACACTAATCACCTTATCTTTCTCCTTTTCTTCCTAACATATCGAGGTAATTTAAAAATTTATTTTTTTCGATTAAAGCAGTCAAAGAATATTTTTCTGTAAAAATATGTAATAAAATTAGCAATGCCAATATTATCAACTTGTTATATAAATCAAAAATAAGAATACTGCTTATTCCCAAAGACATTCCTAAAACATTTGATCCAGTATCTCCCATCATCACATTTGATTTTAAATCCTCTGGCAAATACACTAAAAGAATCAGAGTAAGTAATATCAAGAAATAGAGATGAGCCTTTCCAATTATTAAAAAAATCAAAGAAATAGCTAAAAAAATTTTTCCACATCTTCCAGGTCGCAAGTCTACAAGGTTTAAAAAATTTGTAAAAAGTGCGATTATCAAGGTATTTATTATCAATTCCTCTATATTATTTTTCCCAACATTAAAACTTATAAAAAAAGCAATTAAAACTCCTGATAAAGCCTTTAAACTGCCTGTAGTAGGCTTTCCTTTTAAAAGCATAGTTATATGACCCTTTAGCCCTCTTACACTTCTGTCTCCTAATACATCATCTATAAAACCGACAAAAGAAATCAGTGATAAGCTCAATAAAATTATCTCTTGATATTCTATTCTAACTCCAAATAAATTGAGGATTACAATTGACACAAATAAAGCAGGAACAAATACAATACCACCACAAACAGGTATCATAACTTTTTTATAGTTTTCTTTCAAACACAAAGGCTTGTTAATAATGCTATAAAAAAGCTTTTTTGTTATAACTGTCATTATTAAAGGAATTAATATTTTAGCCCAAAACACTATCTCACCTGCTCTTCTCTAATATTCTTTGAAAACAACTTATACACTAATACTTTTAGTATATCCCAAAACTGCTTACCTCTGTGCAGAAAGCCTTTCAAGTTTCTCCCTGTAACAGAGTGTGTCATATTCACTTCTACTTCTTTTATTTTAAACCCTTTCTTTAATATATCTATTGTCATACCAACTTCTATTCCAAAACCTTTATAAAAAGTTTTTAAACTCTCTAAAACCTCTTTTTTAAAAGCCCTTTGACCTGACAAGACAGATTCAATTTCATATCCTGTAAAGTATTTTACTCCTTTTCTGGCTAAAGTTTTAACAAAGCCAAATCCAGCTTTTATATTTGTCTTTGGAAACTTAGCAATTGTAACATCTGCTTTTCCCTCAAGAACAGGCAATATAAGTTTTTTGACTTCTCGTGACGAAAGACCTACATCTGCATCTAAAAAAACTATCACGTCATTTTTTGTATATTTTAAACCTTCTTTTAAAGCTGTTCCTTTGCCAACATTTCTCTTCATATTGACTATTTTAGCTCCTGCTTTTCTTGCCTTTTCAGCAGTACTATCAGTTGAGCCATCATTTATTACGATGACTTCATCAATTTCTTCAACATCTTTTAATCCTTTTATGGTATCAATTATTCTTTCTTCTTCATTGTAAGCAGGTATCAATACACTAACTTTTTTATTCATCTGTCTACCCTCACTTTTTAGAATTAGCAGCGGAATTATGAGTAGAATTGTCAGCCTTTATAAAAGAATCTGGCATTAAACTCATCGCACTTGGCTTAACTCCATAATTGCCTTCTTTGCCTTCCATTACCATTATAAGTGACGTTTGCCCTATTATATCCTCCACATTATCTATTGTGGAAATATGCTGTTTTTTATAAGCATCAATATAGGAATATTTAGCATCACTTTGTTCAACACCTACAATAGGAACATTAAGTAGTTTCACTTGTTTTATTATAGGAATATCTATAGAAACTACATTATAGTCCTTATTATTACTTCCTCCAGCTATAATTACAAAATCTGTATTACCTGGAATTCCTGTAAAATCTATATAACCATTTGTCTTTAAATAATTAATAAGGTCCACATCCTGACCAGTTACAATTGCATTCGCTAATTTCGAAGCTACGAACTCATTCAGATGTTTTTCGTCTATTGTAACTCCATATTTATTAGAAAGAAAATTTACTAAATTTTCCACTTCTAATTCATTGCCAGTATTAAAGCTGTCTTTTATAACAGTAATTGACTCAATAGTAGCTCCTGCCTTTAAAAGAGCATTTCTCATGCCAGAATATATAAACTCATTTGTAGTTTCAATAATTGCTACCTTAACTCCACTTAACTTATCAGCTACTAACTCAGGAAAAATAATTTGATGATATTGATTATAATACCCTATCTGTTTATTTAACTCTTGAACAGTGTTTTTTAAATTGTTATTTTCTGTTTGTAAATCCTTAAATTTTTGTTCTAACTCGTTTATAATTGCGGTTTGTTGCTCTGAAAAAACCTTTTGCCCATCTAACATAAAACCTATAAAAATACCAATTCCTAAAGCAATAAAAATAGAAGCAATTGTTAAAACATAGTATTTAATATTTATATTCATAAAAATCCTCCTCAAAATCCGATTAAAAGACGAATTCTAAGTTGCAATAGCTTTAATAACTGTTGCATAGGTGGAGAAAAATACGCTATTACTCCAAGAGGAATCAAAGCTGCTAGTATAATGCTAAATATATAAGAAATTTTGAAAGTTTCCCTGTACAGTTTATTTACTCCTTTAGCATCGATTAATTTTTCTCCTACTTTTAATCGCACTAAAAAAGTGCTGGACATTCCTTTTCTCCCTTTTTCCAGAAAATCAATCATGCTGGAATGGGTCCCTACCGCAACAATTAAGTCAGCACCTTTTTCAAAAGCCAAAAGCATAGCTATATCTTCACTTGTACCTGGGGCCTTAAAAATTTCTGCTTTAAGACCTAATGCTGTTACTCTTTCCAAGCCAGGTGCTCTTCCGTCGGGATAAGCATGAACTACGATTTCTCGAGCCTTTTTTAAAGCTTCATCACTTACACTGTCCATATCTCCAATGACTATGTCAGGAATAAGCCCAAACTCTAAAAGAGCATCTGCCCCTCCATCTACTCCTATTAAAATAGGTTTTACATCGTTGATATACTGTTTTATTGTAAATAAATCTTCTTTGTAATCCTTTCCTCTAACGACTACAAGAGCATGTCTATTTTTAAAGCGCGTTTTAATATTGGGTAATTCAACCCCCCCTAGAATAAAATATTTTTCTTTTTTTGCATATTCCAATGTATTTTCAATAAATTTATCCAATTCAACACCTATGTTTTCGCGGCTTTCCTGCAATTTATAGTTTATAACGTCTTTTGTAAGAAGTTTCCCTCTTTTTATAAACACACCGTCTTTATATATTTCATTATCCATTATAGTTATTTTGTCATTTTCTTTCAATAAATCAAAAATGTCTTTTCCTACATCGTCAATAATTGGAATTCCCGCCTCACACAAGATAGAAGGTCCTATGTTAGGATATCTGCCACTTATAGATTTATCAGCATTTATGACTGCCAATACTTTTTTTTCAACTAAAGATTCAGCAGCCACTTCATCTATATCTCTATGATCAATTATAGCTATTTCTCCAGGATTTAATCTTTTCACTAAATTTTTAGTTCTTTTATCCATTTTAATTGTTCCTGTTATTTGCATACAAGCTTCCTCCATAAAGTAACATCCCATTGTTTATTATTATAGCATAAAAAATTTTTACATGAAATAAAAAGTCATTTTACTCAGTTATATAAAAATCCTTCCACTTGTTGAACTTTCAACAAATGGAAGGATTTATTACTTTGTTTTATGTTTATCATATTTTAAATGGGAGGTTAAAAAAGAGAAAGCAGGTATCTGCCCCTTTTACCCTGCTTTCATCCCCAACCTCAATTTATCAGCAATAAGCGCAATAAATTCGGAATTTGTCGGTTTACCTTTTTCGTCATTTATAGTATATCCAAAAAGTTCATTTAAAACTTCTGTTTTACCCCTGTTCCACGCAACTTCTATTGCATGCCTTATAGCTCTTTCTACTCTGCTAGGAGTAGTATTGTACTTTTCAGCAATTTTAGGATATAACATTTTAGTTACAGAATTTAAATATTCCATATTGCTAATAACAAGAGAAATAGCATCTCTTAGATACATATAGCCTTTTATATGAGCTGGTACTCCTACCTCATGAATAATTTCTGTAATCATTGCTTCAAGGTCATAATTTTTCTTCGCTTTTACCACAGGAAAAACAGTCTTTGATACTACATCTAATTCAGGTTCCATAAGCTCAGAAATCCTTTTTGACAACATAGCTAAATCAAAAGGTTTTAAAATATAATAATCTGCTCCTAATTTAATAGCACGTTGAGTTATTTTTTCTTGGCCTACTGCAGATAAAACTAAAATTTTGGGCTTTTTTAATTGTTCTTCATTTATCTTTTCCAAAACACCAATGCCATCTAAATAGGGCATTATAATATCTAAAATTAACAAATCTGGCGATTGATTTTTAATGAGTTCAATCGCTTGGTTGCCATCATTGGCAACACCTACCATTTCAATATTTTCTTGAGTAGATAAATACTCAGCTAAAATAGTTGCAAACTCTTTGTTATCATCTGCTATTCCTACTCTAATCTTCTTAACCAATTATTTAACCTCCCATTGCTAATATTAGTATATAATATTTATTCTACATAATATTTGAATTTCCTTCTTTTTCCCAAAAAATTTTAATTATTTGTAAAGACTTGCTTATTATTAAGTAGACTATTCATTTCATCGATCATCCATTCTGCATAAACAGCATATCCTTTTGTAGGGTCATTAACAAAAACGTGAGTAACTGCTCCTACCAGTTTCCCATCTTGTATAATAGGGCTCCCGCTCATACCCTGTATTATACCTCCAGTCTTTTTTAATAAATTCTTATCAACTATTTTAATTATCATGCTTTTAGAACTAGGAGTTTCTTGATACACTTTTTTTATAATATCAATATCAAATTGCTGTATGCCTGTATTGTCAATGGTAGCCAATATTTTAGCTGGCCCTTCTTTTATTTGGCTTTGATACGCTATGGGAATCTCTCCATACAAATCGTTCTTAAAATCTTCATACATATTTCCGTAAATTCCAAATTCAGTATTTTTTAATATATTACCTATTGTATCAACTTCTTCTAAAAAAATCCCTTTTAATTCCCCAGGTTTACTTCTTCTTCCCTGGTCAATAGAAGTAATTCGAGAATTCATAATCTCTCCATTTTCTATTGATAACATATGACCAGTGTCTATATCAGTTATAGCATGACCTAAAGCTCCATACATCTTGGTAGCAGGATAATAAAAGGTTAAAGTACCTATACCAGCAGTGTGGTCTCTCACCCAAAGACCTATTCTGTATTGTCTATCTTCTTTTGACTTTATAGGATAAATGGTAGTATAAAAAATATGATTTTTTCTATTTATTTTTAACTTTAAGGCTTTTCCCTGTAATTCATTTGCAATTTGTGTAATATCTTCTGCTTGCTTTATTTCCCTGCCGTTGACTTCTAATATTATATCTCCTATCTGTATTTTACCTTGCTTATAAGGACTATAAATTTTGCCGTCCTCTCCCATTATATCTGAGTAACCTACTACTAATGCTCCCTTTGTATTTAACTTAACCCCTATCGCTTGACCGCCGGGTACTACTTTTATGGTCGGAACAATGTCAACACTAATATGCTTTAAAGGAAATATTCCAAATAGCTTAAAATCCAAATTTACTGTACCGGTGTTTACTGCTTCAATAGTAATAGGTTTTTTCAAATTTAAAACATTTTTATCTTCTGTATCATTAATTTTTAAAAAACCTTTTTTATCAGCTTGAAAACTTACTTTTATTGGTATATTAAAGTTATAATTAACTTTTTCCCCTTGAAAAAATTTAAAACTTGAGGGGGTTTTTGCTATATCCTGTATAGGAGTAAAATAATTTGCAAATACTAAAAAAAAGCTTAAGGATATAAAAAGTAATAATCTTATTGTATTTTTTGTCATTTTCTCACTTCCTTTTTTGCGGCTTATTTAATCTAAAATTAACTTAACCTTTTTTAAAGTTTTATATACTGTCAATATATTATCCGATAGTAAAAGGAAGTGAGATTAAACTAAAATATTAAATTTTGCTTTTAAATTGAGATGCAATATCTAATAATTCTTTTGAATGTTCTAAAGTAGTCTGAGTAACACGCGATCCTCCCATAATACGAGCTAATTCATTTATTTTGCCTTGATAGTCAAGTTTTTCCACATTTATGTAAGTTCTTTCATTTTTTGCAATTTTGGAAATTCGATAATGTGTATCTGCCATAGAGGCAATTTGAGGCAGGTGAGTAACACAAATCAATTGAAGTTTTTTGGAAAGATATGCCATTTTTTCAGCTACTAATTGGGCAGTTTTCCCGCTTATTCCTGTATCAACTTCGTCGAAAATCAAAGTGGAAATTCCATCTGCGGAAGCAAGAATAGTTTTTAACGCCAGCATAATTCTCGAAAGCTCGCCACCAGAAGCAATTTTAGATAAAGGCTTCAAAGGCTCTCCTCTATTTGTAGAAATTAAAAATTCAATTTTATCAAATCCTGTTTCAGTAGGTTCTTCTATTTTTTCTATATTCACTTTAAAATAAGCATTTGGCATATTAAGTTCACCCAAAATTTGATTTATATTTTTTTCTATATTGTCTGCTATTTGCTTCCTTTTGAGATGTAATACTTCACCAACTTCTAAAATTTTTTCCCATAACTTTTGCTGCTTAAGCTTCAATTCTCGTTGCTTTTCTTCAAAATTTAATATATCCTCTAATTCCCTTTTTTTATTTTCTTTAAATTCTAAAACATGCTGTATTGTAGGTCCATATTTTCTTTTCAAGGAATTTATTTGATCTAATCGTATTTCTATTTCCTCTAAACTTTGCTGGTTAAAATCTAAACTATTCAAGTAATCCCGTATCTGTAAGGCACAATCCTCCAATTCATAGAGAATATTCTCCAGCTTATCTTTTAAACTTTTTAGCTTTTCATCTATAGAAAGAGCAGTTTCTAAATTTTTAATTGCAATATGTAAATTATCTAAAACAGAAAAGCTCCCACTACCTTCGTACAAAATTTTGTAACTAGAATTCATAGCAGTAAATAATTTTTCGAAATTCATCAGCAAATTTCTTTTTTCCACCAACTGACTCTCTTCTTCTACACTTAAATTCGCCTTTTCAATCTCTTCAATTTGATACTTTAAAAGGTCAATTGTTTCATTTTTTTCTTTTTCATCTTTAAAAAAAGCTGAAATCTCTTTTTGTATCTTGTTATATTCTTCTAACAGCTCCTTAAATCTTTTTTTTAAAGTTTTAAACTCTTGGTCTCCAAAATTATCTAAAATAGAAAGATGTTTAGTATTGTCTAAAAGGAACTGATGCTCATGTTGGCCTAAAATATCTACCAAGAAAGCACCTATTTTACTCAAAAAAGAAAGAGGCACTATTCTACCATTTATCCTACAATAACTTCTTCCACTGCTTGTAATTTCTCTATTTATTATCAAAGTATCATCTTCTTCTAAACTCAAACCTACTTCTTCCAAAATTTCTACGATTTTATCCTTATTGGAATCCACAAAAAATATTCCCTCAACGATAGCTTTTTCTTCACCAGTACGTATTATATCTCTGCTGGCTCGACTACCTAAAAGCAGCAAAACCGAATCAATAACTATAGATTTCCCTGCCCCTGTCTCTCCAGTTAATACATTGAATCCTTCTTTGAATTGTAATTCTACCTTGTCAATGAGTGCAACGTTTTGGATGCTAAGTGCTAAAAGCATAGCAAAACCCCCAAAAATCACTTAACCAACTTTTTGAACTTTTCTAATAATTCTTGAAGAGTTTCTTCATTTCTTACTAAAACAAAAATAGTATTATCTCCCGCTAATGTACCTACTATATTCTTCCAATTTAATGTATCAATGGCCTCTGCTGCTGCAGGAGCTGTGCCTGATAACGTTTTTATGACTATGATATTTCCGGCATAATCAACGCTCACTATAGACTCAGACAATAAAGTCATTAGTCTATCTGTAATATGGCTGTCTACTTTTCCCATCGGGGCGTATTTATATCTTTTTCCATCCTCTGTTAAAACTTTTATCAGTCTCAATTCTTTTATATCTCTTGACACAGTCGCTTGAGTCACATCAATACCTTGTTTTTGAAGTTCAGCTGCTAACTCTTCCTGTGTTTCAATTTCTTTTTCAGAGATTATTTCAAGAATTTTTGCGTGTCGAGCTATTTTCATCATATTAATCTTCACCTCTTTTAATTTTTATCTTTCTGTAAGTTTGTCCCTCAATAAGTCAAAAAAATTGGTATTTTTTACTTTTATAAGATTGGTATATTCATTGCTCTTTTTAATGTAAATTATATCTCTATAATCAAGTTTATATCCCTGTTGTCCGTCGGTTGTTATCATTAAATCTTGATTCTCTTCGCTTATTTCCAACCTGATGACATCATCTGGTGAAACTATTATAGATCTTGAATATAAAGTATGTGGACAGATAGGTGTTATTATTATAACTTCTACTGTAGGATATACAATAGGCCCCCCTGCTGAAAGTGAATAAGCAGTTGAACCAGTAGGAGTTGCAATTATTACTCCATCTGCTAAATAAGTATCTACATAGTTATTATTGACATAGGCATTAATACGAGCCATTCTTGAAAAAGCTCCTCTTGTAATGACAATATCATTTAAAGCTCTAAAATTAATAATCTCCATATCATTTTTAACTACATTTGCCTCTAGCATCATCCTTTTTTCTACTGTATATTCTCCTTTATATATTTTATCTAAAGAAACAAACACCTCATTTACATCTACTTCCGTAAGAAATCCAAGATGACCTAAATTTACGGCGAAAATAGGCGTGTCAAAAGGCGCACAGAGCCTTGCAACATTTAAAATAGTACCATCTCCACCCAAGGCAATTATAAAGTCGCATTTACCATATATATCTGTAGATTTTCTACCGTATTCATCATAACCCATTTTAGACGCAACTATTTCGTTAAGATATGGTTCAGAACTATGCTCCAATAGCCATTTTACTACAGATTTTGTCACTTCTAAGTCTTTATCTTTATTAATATTTGGAATTACACCGACTTTTTTCATTATAATATCACCACATTTATCATATTCTACAAAAAAACAAATTTTCCTGCTAAAGATTTTATTTGTTCAAATTTTTAAAAGCCTCTTCTACAATTTTCGTAATGTCAAAATTATGTTGTTTTCCAATTCCCTTTTTTCCGCAAATTAAATATTCTATATTGCCTTCTGCCCCTTTTATAGGAGAATAGGTAATACCTATTATACCGTAGTTAAACTTTTGAAACAAACTCACAATTTTTTCAATCACTTCCCTATGAACGGCAGGGTCTCTCACGACACCTTTTTTACCTACTTTTTCTCTCCCTGCTTCAAATTGAGGTTTTATTAAAGCTATCAAATCTCCCTCTGGTTTTAAAAATTTATCTGCAGAAGGTATAACAAGTTCAAGGGAGATAAAAGAAACATCTATTGTGATCATGTCCACTATTTCAGGCAATGTCTCTAAAAATCTTATATTAGTCTTTTCCATATTTATGACACGAGGGTCATTTCTTAAACTCCAATCCAATTGCCCGTATCCTACATCTACAGCATATACTTTCAAAGCACCGTGTTTTAAAAGGCAGTCAGTAAAACCTCCTGTGGAAGCTCCAATGTCTAAGGCAATCTTGCCAGTTACATTAATATTAAATGTTTCTATAGCTTTTTGTAACTTTAGCCCACCTCTACTGACATAAGGCAAAGAATTAGTTTTTACTTCAATTGAAGATTCTGTGTTGACAAACTCTCCAGCTTTTTCAATTTTCTTGCCATCAACATATACTTCTCCTGCCATAATAGAAGCTTTTGCTTTTTCTCTTGAGGAGAAAAGGCCTTTTTGAACAAGCAATACATCCAATCTTTCTTTTTTTGAAGCCATATTTACCTCATTTCCTTATATTTTTGTAGTATAGTATTTGCGATAGACTCGGCATCTAAATTGTATTTTTTAAACAAGCTTTCTACATCTCCATGTTCTATAAATTTATCAGGAAATCCTAAGCATAAAACTGGTTTGTAAATTCCTTTCAAATTTAAAAGCTCTAGTATAGCGTTTCCAACACCACCAGCTATTACATTGTCTTCCACTGTAACAATAAATTTAACTTTGTTTGAGATATCCAAGATCAGCTCTTCATCTAAAGGTTTGACAAATCTCAAATTTACAATAAATGGTTGTAAATCAGAAGCTTTTAAAATCTCTTTCGCTTCTAACACCTTCCCTACCATTCTTCCTAATGCAAAAATTGCTATTTCTGTTCCCTCAGATACTAACTCTGCTTTTCCAAACTCTATACTGCATTCTTTTGTAATATCAAATTCTCCTACTTTTCCCCTTGGATACCTTATGGCAACAGGGAAGTCAAGAGTCCTTGATAATTTAACCATTTCAACTAATTCATTTGCATCTTTGGGAGACATAATCGCTATATTAGGAATTGGCCTTAAATAAGATAGGTCAAAAACTCCTTGATGAGTTTCTCCATCCTCTCCTACAATTCCCGCTCTATCAATTGCAAAAACAACAGGTAATTTTTGTATACATACATCGTGTATAAGCTGGTCATAAGCTCTTTGTAAAAAGGTAGAATACACTGCAAAATAAGGTTTATATCCTTGTACTGCCATTCCTGCGGCAAAGGTAGTAGCATGCTGCTCTGCTATTCCTACATCAAAAAATCTTTCAGGAATCAATTTTGCAAAATGAATAAGCCCTGTTCCCTCTGGCATGGCAGCAGTTATTGCAACAATTTTGTCATCTTTTAATGCCATTTCAGTAAGAGTCTTTCCAAATACATCAGAATAAGTCGCCTGCCCCTCATTTACAAACTTACCTGTTTGTATGTCAAAAGGAGCTGCAGAATGAAACTTATCAGGAAATTTTTCTGCAAATTTATATCCTTTGCCTTTTTTTGTGATAACATGTACTAAAATAGGTCCTTTTATTTTCTTCGCTCTTTCTAAAACCTCTATAAGGCTATCAACATCATGTCCGTCAATAGGTCCTAAATATGTAAAACCCATCTCTTCAAAAAACATTCCTGGCACTAATAACTGTTTTACAGAATCTTTTATCCTTTCAATGTATTTATGAAGACTTTTCCCTATTGGAGGTACAATATTGAGTAAATTATCAACCTCTTGTTTTAATTTATTATAGGTAGGATCAGTTCTAAGTTTACTTAAATACAAAGATAAGCTACCTACGTTTTCCGAAATAGACATCTCATTGTGATTTAGCACGACAATCAAATCCGTTTTAGACCTTCCTGCATTATTTAACGCTTCAAGAGCCATGCCACCTGTCAAAGCTCCATCACCGATTACCGCTACAACAGAATATTTTTCACCCTTTAAATCTCTTGCTGTGGCGATACCCAATGCTGCAGATATAGAGGTGCTACTGTGACCTGCTCCAAATATATCATGCACACTTTCCGCTCTTTTAATATAACCAGAAAGGCCATTGAATTTCCTCAAAGTATCAAACTGGTCTTTCCTACCTGTAAGCATTTTATGCACATAGCATTGATGCCCTACATCCCAGATTATTTTGTCAACTGGCGAATTAAAAACATAGTGAAGTGCAACTGTAAGCTCAACGATTCCAAGATTTGAAGCTAAATGTCCACCTGTTTTAGATACCTTTTCTACTAAAAACTGTCGTATTTCTTCGCAAAGCAGTGAAAAGTCCTTTTTGTCTAATTTTCTTAAATCATAAGGACTATCAATTTGCTCAAGCATTTAAAACCCTCACTTTCTTTTTTTCCTTTTATTATTCTTATAATCTGGCAAAATTTTTATACCCATGTTTTTTTCTATCCAAGCAAGAATTACAGCAACTGTATAAACAATGGACTGGCTTTTAGCTATACCTATATTTTTACCAATAGCTTTTCCTCCAATTGTAATGGCAGATAATAAACCTCCTAAAATCGCAGTATAAAGAGAACCTTCGGGCCCCTCAAAAGCTAATTTTACAATTATTGCCATCAGAGCAGCACCAGAAACAATTCCAGAAATATCTCCTACTACGTCATTACAAAAATTAGCCACCATATTAGCATTTCTAAGAAGTTTTATGCCTTCCTTTGCTCCAAATACTTTTTTAGCTGCCATTGCATGAAAAGGTTCTTCTCTACCTGAAATTACTGCTATACCTATTATATCAAAAACCACACCAATTAACACTATAAAACCAAGAATACAAAAGGCTACAAAGAGATTGCTTTTTTTTAATGCAATATCAGAAAAAAAATTTAATACGGTGGCAAGAAAAAAGGTTATAATAGTTATATGTAAAATCCACTTATAATTCGTATTTATATTTTTATTTTTCATAATAAAAAAAAGACCTCCTAATATTATAGAGGCAAAGTGGTAGCATATTGGGTAAACTTTGCGGCTTAGGTCCAGTAGGATTTCCCAAGCGAGCACTGAACGTCGCCGTTCAGCGGTTCCCCTTTAAGCCCGCTTTTACCTTGTCACCAAAGGTAAGACTGGACTACCACTTAGTCCGCACCGTAATCCCCAATATGCCGCCCGACAAGACGCAGCCTAGGAGTTTTCCTCAACAGAGGAACCAACCCCTATCCTCTTTTGCAATTCGGGTTTCATCAGCAATAGCCAGTAATTCAAGAGCTCTTTGAATTATGGCTTACAACTGATATCCACCCGAATCACTCAAGGCAGGCTACACTGTCCGCAGCTTTATGGCCGCGAGACAGGTTCATCCTACCCCGTAGCCCGTAAAAGCCACGCAAGTAGGTCTCCGCGGAGGAAGGGTCAACGCCCACATGCCATTGTGGATCGCCCCCCCTCCTTAACTCCCAGCACCAGCCCCCAACTGGGCGTTGAAAGCCAGCACCAGGAACTTCATCGATGTGCCCTTGACGGATTTTTAGGCCCGTCTTCGGGATTAGCGCCTCTGACTAGGATACTGCACCACTTTGCCTTTCTTTTCAAGGTATTTTAATTATAACATAATAAAAAAGACAATATCAAACCTCTACAAAGTCGTTAAAAGGTTGCTACATTCCCTTAAATATCAAAAAACTCATTCCCTTTGAAAAGTATTGTCAATACTCCTTTATTCTTCAGTTTACTCTCTCAATTAAATAATTAGACAATTCTTTAAGAAAGAGCGCTTTTTCTCCAAACCTATCTAAAATCTTTATAGCATTCTGTGTAAGCTCTACAACCATCTCATGAGATTTTTCTAATCCAAAGATATTGACAAAAGTAAACTTGCCTTTTTCTTTATCACTACCTACTTTTTTACCCAATTTTTCCTCTTCTCCTATTACATCCAATATATCATCTTTTATTTGAAAGGCAAAACCTATTAAGCGGGCATATTCCCTTAAGGCATGAATATCTTCTTCTGTAGCACCAGCAATGTAAGCTCCTGCACAAACAGAGGCTTCTATCAAAGCCGCTGTTTTGTGTTCATGAATGAATTTTAATTCTTCATAGGTAAGCTCTGTGTTTTGTGAAAGTATATCTACCACTTGCCCACCAATAATTCCTTTACATCCTGAGGCTGTCGCAATTTCATTGGTAGCTTTCAATATTCTTTCATAATCTTCAGGATGTTCTAAAGCATGTCTTACTAACACTTCATACCCTAAATTTAAAAGTCCATCACCAGCTAAAATTGCTATAGCTTCTCCATAAACTTTGTGATTTGTGAGCTTTCCTCTTCTTAAATCATCATTATCCATGGCTGGAAGGTCATCGTGAATCAGAGAATAAGTATGAATAAGTTCAATCGCACAAGCTACAGGAAGAGCTTTTTTTATATCTCCTCCTAAAAGCTCACAAGAAGAAAGGCATAAAACTGGTCTTAACCTTTTCCCTCCCGCAAACACACTATATCTCATTGCTTCATAAATTATCTCTGGTTTTTCATCTATATCAAGTATTCTGTGTAGTTCTTTCTCAACAAGCTGTTGTTTTTCTCTTAACTTTTCTTTAAACATCCTTTTCCTCCTCTTTAAAATCAATTTCTTCATTTTCGTTGATGAGAAGGGTTATCTTTCCTTCAACCTCACTTAACCTTTTTTCTAATCTCTTAGAAATTTCAACACCTTCTTTAAATAAGTTAAAAGACTCTTCCAACATTAAATTTCCTTTTTCTAGTGTATTTACAATTTCTTCTAATCTCATCATTTCTTCTTCAAAAGTCAATTCCTCATTCATTCTCTTTCACCTCTTGTACAATCGCTTTAGCTTTGCCGTCTTTAAATAAGATTTTTATTTCATCATAAGGTTTTGTTTCTCTCACGGAGGAAACAACCTTTTCTTGTTTATTTAAAACAATTGTATAACCTCTTGTAAGCACTTTTAAAGGGCTCAAAGAATTCAACTTTTCTGCTAAAATTAAAAAATCATTTCTTTTATGTTGGTATATAGAAAGCATTTCATTGTATAAAGAGGCTGTTAAATTTTCAACTTTATGCCTTAAAATTTCACTTTTCTTAATGGGGCTATTAAGATACAAAGCCCTTTTAAGCCCTTCAAATTCTTTTTTCTTGCGATTTAATTCAGCAGTCATCAATGTTAATAATTTCGTTTTTAATAAAAACAATTCCCTTTGGTAAACTTTTATGTCTGGTACTACAATTTCAGCAGCTGCAGAAGGGGTAGGAGCTCTCAAATCCGCCACAAAATCAGAAATAGTAAAGTCTGTCTCATGGCCTACAGCAGAAACAACTGGTATGCGAGATGCATAAATACATCTTGCCACTTTTTCTTCATTGAAAGGCCAAATTTCTTCTAATGAACCTCCACCCCTTGCTAAAATAATTACATCAATGTCTTCCCTTTTGTTCAAAATTTGAAGAGCATTACATATTTCATTGGCGGCTGAGCTTCCTTGCACCAAAACAGGAACCACTAAAATGTCTACTGTTGGATTTCTCCTTCTCGAAATTGTTATTATATCTCGTATTACAGCCCCTGTTGGAGAAGTCACCACAGCAATTTTTTTAGGATGTTTAGGGATAGGTTCCTTTTTATCAGAATCAAAAAGTCCTTCTTTTTCCAGTTTCTCTTTAAGCTTATTAAAAGCAAGGTATAAAGCCCCAATACCCTCCGATTGAATAGACTGCACATAAAGCTGATAAGTACCGCTTTTCTCATAAACTGTTATTCTACCTGTAGCAATCACCGACATACCGTCCTGCAAAGTAAAATTTAAAAGTCTACTATATTCATTAAACATCACACACTTTAAAGAAGCTACTTCATCCTTTAAAGTAAAATATATTCCAGTGCTGTGATATTTTAAATTAGAGATTTCTCCTCTTACTCGGACATTTCTCAAAATTATATCATTGTCCATCATTCTCTTGATATAGTCCGTTATCTCACTGACGTTAAGTGCTTTTAATTGCATATTTAAAAGCCTCCAGGGTGTTTTTAAGTATCATAGCTGTCGTCACAGGCCCAACTCCTCCTGGAACTGGTGTTACATAAGAACACAAGTCTTTTACAGATTCAAAATTCGCGTCTCCATATATATTTCCATCGTAAACGTTTATACCTGCATCTATAAGAATTGTCCCTTCTTTAATCATATCTCCCTTTACCAAATTCATTTTTCCGGCTGCCAACACCAAAATGTCTGCTTGTTTAGTATAATAAGCCAAATCTTTTGTCTTTGAATGGCATACCGTAACTGTACAATTTTTATCCAATAAAAGCTTAGCTACAGGTTTTCCTAAAATATTGCTTCTGCCTATTACAACTGCGTGTTTTCCCTCAAATTGAGTATCAATACTTTCTAGAATATGTAAAATTGCTTTGGGAGTACAAGGAACAAAAAGAGGTTTTCCAGCAAAAAGCCTTCCCATATTATAATTAGATATACAATCAACGTCTTTATAAGGGTTTATAGTATCATAAACTAACTCGGCATTAAAGTTTTTAGGAAGAGGCATTTCTATCATTATGCCGTGGGTATTTTTATCTTCATTTAAAAACTTTAAGGTGTCAAAAAACTTCGACTCTTCACTTTCTGAAAAATAATAGATTTCAGCCTCAATCCCAACATTTTCGCAAGCTTTAACTTTAGAGTTTGCATAAACCTTTGAAGACTCATCATCTCCAGCCATCAATATCGCTAATCTGGGCTTGTAACCAAACTCCTTTATCTCTCTTTTTACCTCTTCTCTTATCTTTTTGGAAATCTCCTTACCATCAATTATCATTTGATTCTCCTTCCTCCAATCCTTTATCTCTTACAAACGCTCCCAATAAACCGTTTATAAACACATGAGAATCTTCAGTACTGTATTTTTTAGCTATTTCTACTGCTTCGTTTATAGAAATATTTACAGGAATATTCCCGTATTGCATCTCATAAATGCTGCACCTTAAAATAGCCAAATCTATTTTGGGCATGCGATTAAGAGCCCAATTTTGAGAGTATTTTTCTATTTCCTTATCAATTTCTTCTAAATGTTCAATAGCCCCTATTACGGTATTTTCTATATACTCTTTTTGTTCGCCTGGGTCGTTTTCCTTATAAAAATTCTCAAATATTTTGCTTATAGGTAACCTTGAAACGTCGTATTGATAAAGCATTTTTACAATCCATTCCCTGGCTTCAGTTCTGTTCATTGTCCCAACTCCTTGAATTTTACTTCTTACATATATTGTACCATAACTCTACTTAAACTAACCCTCTGTCTAGCAGAGGGTTAGTTTAAGTAGATATTTTAATTTTCCTCTTCTTTAACTTGCTGTTGTTTTTTATTTTCCTTATCCATATTTACCCCTTGAACGTGAATATTGACTTCAACAACTTTTAATCCTGTCATATTTTCTACAGCATTTTTAACATTTTCTTGTACATTCCAAGCTACTTCTGGAATTCTAACACCATAATCTACAATTAAATACAAATCTATTGATACTTCTTTTTCTCCCAGCTCTACTTTTACACCTTTACCTAGATTCTTTCTTCCTAACATTTCAGAAAGTCCGTTTACGACTCCCCCGCTCATTCCAGTTACTCCAGGTACTTCCGTTGCCGCCAAGCCTGCAATTACACTAACTACTTCTTCAGAGATTTTAATAGTTCCTAACTCTTGATTTTCATTTGAATTTACATTTTCTTCCATAAATTTCACCCCCTTAAAAATCAAAAATTTTTTAGAGAAAATAAATATTTGTCAAATAAATTATATCATAATTGTAGTTACAAAAACAATTAAGTTTTCTTATTCCAGCCTCGTCATAATTTTTATATTATCTAATGAGACTCCTGTCTGCCTGGAGACAATATCTACAATTTGTGCCACTTCTTCTTCTGACAGTTTATCTGCCTGTACAATTACATTTACTATTCCATTATCTATCATCACAACTGCATCTTGAAACCCCTTAGCTTTTATCAAATTTTCTATTATCATCTCTTGATTTGTTATTTCTGTAAGTTTTATTATTTGCCTTTGAGCTTCGTCTCTTGTCGCTTCACTGGTATTTTTATTTTCTACTATTTCCTTTAAAGCATCAATACTTCTACTTCTATTTATTTCTCTTTCTTCTCTATAAGTAGTAAATATTCCAGTGAAAAGTTTATCTTTTTCTGTACTAGTTTCCTTTGCAGAAGAAGTACTTGTTTGAATAACTTGTGAATTCTGACTGTACCCATTTTTAGCAGCTTCTTCTTTTTTATTGGTATACCCATAGTTTAAAACAAAAGCAATAGCAATTAGCAAGACAAGGGATATAATCGCTATAAGCTTTTTTCTCATATAGACCATAAAAACTCCTCCTCATTCTTATTTTGAAGATATTACCTTTACTTTATAGGCAGGAATCCCTAAAGCAGTTTGAACTGCCGAAGAAAGTTCGTATCTTAATCTTGGATCTTTTGCTCCATCAGCAACCACAATCACTCCCCTTATTTCTGGCATTATTCTTTTTAATACAATAGGAGTATTTTGGCCAGAGGTATCTTGAGAAGTTACTACTTTGTTGTTTGATTCTGTTTGAATGGTTTCTCTTATTCCTCCATTACTATCTTTTTCATTTGTAGTAGTACTGGATTCTACCACATCCATTGCTGCTACTACCTCTTCATCTGAATTTAGTGTTATGAGGACTTCAACATTTCCCACACCTTCAATTCTTGACAATATATTTTTTAAATCTTTTTCTAATTTTTGAGCATAATCTTCAGTATTACTTTCTTTTTGAGCTAAAACCAATTCCTTATTTTCGTTGTTATTTGAAGGGCGAGGTCTTGAAAGAGTACTCGCACCTATTAACAAAATTAAACCTATTAAAAAGATAACAGTCAAATTCTCAACCAACTTTTTATTATCTTTTAAAAATTTATCTTTAAGTTTATTAAAATCCACTCAAGTACCTCCTTTCAATTTATTCCTCATTTATAGATATATTCTTTAGTGGTACATTATAGAATGCACTTATTGTTTTTTTAATTTCTTCATAGTTAAATTTTTTATCTTCTATCGGTTTTGCTATTTTCCCTGAACCTTGAGAAACCCTTCTCGCATTTCTAAAAGATAAGGTTATTTCTTTAATTTTTCCAAACTCTTTGTCGTTTATGTTTTCTATAAAAGAAACATCTACTTCCACTCCCTCAATTTCATACAGATTTAAAAGCTTTTCTTTAATCTGTTCAATCAGCCTTTTCTTGTATTCTGCCACAATTAGGTTATTCCTCTGTTTTTCCGCTTCTTTTGAGATTTGCTCAATATTTACGTTTTTTAAAAAATAATCATTTTTAAATACGTAGGCTTCTATATTTGCTCCTCCTTTTAAAAAATTTATCAAGGGATTTAAGATAGTAATCATAATTACAAACCCTATCGCAACTTTAGCATATTTTTTTAAACTAGAGGAAGGAACTAAAAGTTCTAAAACTATCGAAAGAATTGCAATATAAATTATCTGTGCTATCCAATCTTTTAAAAACTCCATTGTTTCACCTACCTCAGCATAGTAGTAATATTAGCAGTCCCTATAATAGCTGTTATTGTAAAAAACATCATCACAGTGACAGAAGCCAATACCCCAAAAATATAAGTTAAAGAAGTTGCCACCTCTGAAAGGCAATTTACTATCCTTTTGTCTGAGATTGGCTCAATCACTGCTGCTGCAAAGCGATAAATGATGATAAGAGAAAAAAGCTTTATTAAAGGCACTGCAGAAATTATCACTATCGTTATAAGCCCATAAGTGCCTACTGCTCCTTTTATCAATAATGATGCCCCTATAATTGCATCGACACTATCAGACAAAAGCCCTCCTACCACTGGCAAAAAAGCACCTACTGTATATTTCGCTGTTCTCGATATTACTCCATCTGCCATTGAAGAAGATAAACCTTGTATAGTTATTACTCCTAAAAAAATACTCAATAAAATTGAAATAGAAGCTGTAGACAAAGTCTTAAAAAAATCCCCCATTTTATTCAAGCTAAATTTTTCAGAAATATTTCCTACAATTTTTACAGCTGTCATGAGCAAAATAACAGGCAATATAAAATCCCTCATCAGATGAGCTATAAACTCAACTGTCACAATGACAACAGGGTGAAAAAATGCTGCAGAGGTAAAAGCACCTACTGAGACAAGTAAAGTTATAAGTACCGGTAGCATTGATTGCATAAAGTCCACCATGTTGTCAATTGCTTCTTTGCCAATTCCTAAAGCTTCTGTGAAGCTTTTAACCCCTATTAAAATAAAAACTATATAAACCGCTAAAAAAGCAATCTCACTTATATTTTCATTTTCAAAGGAACCGTGTAAATTCATTAATATACCGCCAATTACAGCCAAAATTAAAAGTTGTGTTAAAAGTCTTACAGAGGAATATAATTCTTTGAAAAACAATTTTAATAAATTTTCAAAGAGTTCCTTTATATTAAAAGGTTGTTTTCCTGATATCACATCTCGTATATAAGTTTTTATATCAACATAGGGAAATATATTGCCATTTTTTTGATTAGCTTCTTTTACAAAGCGGTCAATCTGATAAGTGTCAATACCTTTCAATTGGCTTTCTATATCTTGTTGTCCCGTATCCGCTCTGGCAGTTGTTAATAAAATCATAATCATTAAAATCACAAAAAGTACCTTTTTCAATCTTTTACACCTCACGGCATTATTGAAAGAATTGTTTCCATCAATGCAACAATTATAGGTATTGATAAAAAAATTATGATTATCTTTCCTGCTATCTCTATTTTAGAAGCCAAATTTTTTTCATTTGCGTCAAGACACAGTTGAACTCCAAATTCTGTTATGTAAGCTATACCAATGATTTTTAAAGTTGTCATAAAATAAATATTGTCAAGTCTACTTTTTCTAGCAAGAGTATTCAATACTTCTACAATTGCGCTGAGTTTTGGAAGAATCATCATAAAGATGATGACTCCGGCTACCAAACTTAAAATTATTGCCATTTCAGGATTTGTTTCTCTTAGAACTGTCAAAATAACCAAAACCACTATTCCTAAAATAACAATTTGAAATATTTCCATTCTATCACCTAATAAAGTTGAAATATTGTTTTTACTGCATTAAACAAATTGTTTATCATATTTATCACCATCATTAAAACCACTACTATTCCTGCCAGTGTCACCATCATTGCTTGCTCTTCTCGCCCTGAACGGATTAATACTTGATTTAATACTGTTACCAGAATGCCAATTGCCGCAATTTTAAAAATTATATCTATGTTCATTATAATCCTCCTCTATAAAAACAATATGATTATCGCCAGTCCTGCTAAAACTCCAATATTTTTGTACAGCTTTTCGTTCTTTTTACTCTCTTCTTCTGCATTACTAAGTTGTCTTTTTAAAAGCTCAATGGCTAAATCAAAATTTTTTTCTTGATTGTATATGTCAGAATTGCCAAGTCCATACCCAAAAGACCTCAAAATTTCTACATCTTCTTTTTTAAGATAGTCATTGTTCCACTCATTTAAAGCTATCTCCCAAGCTTCTCCTGCAGTATAACCCTCATTTTGCGATAATATCATTCCTGTCTTAGAAAAGATAAATTTTACAGTTTTATCTGAGGAGCGAGAAATTGTCATGAGTATTTCTCCTAAAGGATCTTTTGAATATGTGATTTCTATTTTAAAAAGATTTAATGAAGATATCATGCTTTTAAGTATCCAATGCCTCATTTTATATTTCAAAGCAAACAAATACCCCAAACTACTGGTAGAAAAAATAACTAAAACTATTCCAAGTAATTTCATTTTTCAGTCCTTCCTCTCCTATAGGGCCCTTTAAACAAAGTATTAAAATTATCATCTAATATTTTTTCTACTGTACCTGCCCCTAAACGATTGCTTAAAATTACATAACGTTCAAAATATCTTAAAGAAATAACGTCTTTTAAAACAGGTTTTTTCATAAGGTCTTCAATGTCATTTGCATGAACTGTAGTTATAATCTTAACACCAGTATTCAGCACTTCATGAATCGCTTCTATATCCTCTTTTTTACCTATCTCATCTGTCACTACTACTTCTGGAGACATAGACCTTATAAGCATTATCATGCCATAAGCCTTAGGGCATCCATCTAACACATCAGTCCTAATTCCCACATCCATTTGAGGTATACCATTGTAACAGCCGGCAATTTCTGACCTCTCATCTACTATGCCTACTTTTTTACCTTTAAATCCCAAAAAATCTATTCCATTACTTATCCATCTTGTAATGTCTCTTAAGAGAGTTGTTTTGCCACATTGAGGAGGTGAGATTATTAAAATGTTATATATGTCTTTAGAAGGAGTAGTTAAATATTTTAATATTCCCTCTGCCACTCCTATTATCTCTTTTGATATTCGATAATTGTATCCAGAAATATTCTTTAAAGTCTTTATATAACCATTTTCTAATACACATTTTCCAACTATACCTACTCTGTAACCACCTTTTAAAGTAATATATCCATTTCTTATTTCTTCTTCAAAAGCATAAAGAGAAGATTTAGATATTAATTGAAAGGCTTTTTCACAATCTTCAGAAGTAACAATATAGGCCAAAGAAGGTGAAAGAGAAATATTCCCTTCTTTTGACACAAACTTTTCTTCATTTTTTAAATAAACTGTGAGAGGTCTATTTACTCTAAGGCGTATTTCTTCTACTTCTTGTAACAGGTCATCAGGAATTTTTATAATTACCTCTCTTACTGACGGAGGAAGAGCATAAAGTACTTCCTCAAAATTTTTTCTTGTGTTCATATACCTGTCCCTCCCCTTGTAAAATTATATTTATAAGGCTAAATATTTATGAATAAAAAAATGCCCACTAACTTCTAGTTGGGCCATTTACTTTTTATGTATTTTTAATTACCATTAATAAGTTTTAAAAGTACCTGAAAATAAGCTTTTTGGGTTACTTTACTCAATTAGACTTATCTTTTTTTATTAAAATACTTGCTACTAATGCAGTTAAAGGCACCGAAATAATAAGCCCACTACTTTCTGCTAAAGAACGAATAATTTCATTAGCTACTATGTCCAAATTAATTATCTCATTTAGAGAACTTTGATACATTACAAATAAGAAAAACAAGGCTATTGCACTTCCTGCATATGCCAGAATTAATGTGTTTACCATTGTGCCTATTATATCTCTTCCAATATTCATACCTGCTGAAAATAATTCCTTTACCGTTAAGTTTTTATTGACTTGACTAAGCTCATCTACTGCAGAAGCTATAGAAATACTTACATCCATAATTGCACCTAAAGCTCCCAAAACGATTCCTGGAAATAACAAATTTTTAAAGTCAATTTGCTGTGGTATATTCATCATCAATTCTGCTATCTCATCACTACTAAAACCAGTTAATCCCATCTTATTTTCTATAAAATAAGCTATAAAACCTGCTAATAATACTCCTCCAATTGTTCCTATAACAGCAGAAATACTTTTATTATTAATTCCTGCTATAGTAAACATAGAAAAAAGAATAATTATTGTGGAAAGAACTATAGTCACAAATATAGCATTATATCCAAGCAAAATAGCAGGTAAAAGAATTTTTATAACTACAAATATAGTAAAAATTAATGTGAAAATTGCCTTTACTCCTTTTGCTCTACCTACTAAAATTAGTAATATTAAGAAAAATACAGTTAAATATAAAATATAATTTTCACGAATATAATCTAGAATAAACACATCTATATGTCCGTTTTGCTCCCGTATATAAACAGAAACTTTATCCCCCTTCTTTAGAACTATATCATATGCGTAATTTCCTACCGTCTCGTTTTTTATTGTAAAGATTTTTCCTTTGTATTTACCACTTATTACTTTAAGAGTTACTATTTGATAAGTAGGAGAAACTCCTTCTAAAGGACCGGCTTTTAGTACAATTGCTGTATCTGTTTCTTGCATTGCATGAACAGTTATAGGAAAGAATAATAATACCAATAAAATAAATAAAAAATTTTTGTACAAGAATCGATTTAAATAAGTCATTTAACGATACCTCACTATAAATCAGCTCTTAAGACCGCCTATTTTAACCAGTCTATCGGATTAACCGGTTTGCTCATGTTTTCCAACTTATCACACAAATTTACCATAAAGATATCACATAATTATCACAAATATATTACGAATCCACTTGTTTTCAAAGCCCTTACTAAAAAAGTCATTAAATCATTTTTGAAATTTTAATAGCATTCATAATAAATCACCAAATTTCAAACATATGTTCAATTTAAATATATATCCTTTATTGACATATGTCAATAACTATTTAGATACATCTTTCTCCATTTATCCCACAACATTTCATCTATTTCATCCACTAATGCCGGATCAAACTGTGTACCTTTATTAGAAATAATTTCTTCTCTTATCTCTTGCCAATCCAGAGGGCTTCTATAAGGTCTCTTGGAAGCCATGGCATCTATACTGTCACATATAGCTATTATTCTTGCTCCCAAAGGTATAGTTAAACCTTTTAATCCATCAGGATATCCCTTACCATCCCAGCGTTCATGATGATAAAGAACTATTTTAGCAATTTCTCTAAGTCTACTGGATCTGCTAAGAATATTATAACCTATTATAGGATGAGTTTTTATAATCTCAAATTCATGATTCAATAACTTACCTTTTTTATTTAATATTTGATCTGAAATGCCAATCTTACCTATGTCATGCAAGTGAGCAGCAATATGGATTTTTTCAAGTTCTTTACCTCTAAGTCCTATTTTTTGTGCTAAATCTTCTGTCATATCAGCAACTCTTGTAGAATGCCCTTTTGTGTAGACATCTCTTGCTTCTAATGCTGCTATCAAACATTCAACAATATCATGATAAAATTTATTTGTTTTTCCAAACATCATTTTTCCTCCTTGGTTAAATTCTAAAAGAAGCAATCCCCTCACAAATTGGGATTGCTTCTTGAGAGTGTATACTCCATATTTTTTACAGGACAGTTGCTGCAAGAATTCTTGCAATTAGAACAATGTGTACATAACTTCAAGCTGAGTTGTTTTTTTAACTCTTTATAGATTACAAAGCCAGATAAAACACCAATTAAACTTAAAACAGTTATTTCTAACATACAAATCTATCCTTTCAAAATCAATTAAACCCTAAAAGTTTTCCTCCTTGATACACAATCACAGCCATAAGCCATCCCAACACAAGAGTATATCCAACTGCAAAAAATGTCCATTTCCACGAATTTGTTTCTCTTTTAATAGCTCCAATTGTTGCAACACAAGGAATATAAATCAAGGTCATTACCATAAAGGCATACGCAGAAAGTGGAGTAAAGTTTTGGCGGATTGCCTCTGTTAGTGCAGCACCTTCAGCTCCATATACAACTCCAAAAGTTCCAACAACTACTTCTTTTGCCAAAATGCCAAATATAAGGGCTGCTGCCGCTTCCCACTTTCCAAAACCAGCTGGCTTTAAAATTGGTGCAATCAAAGACCCTATTTGGCCTATTAAGCTGTTTTCACTGGCATATTCCACTCCAATAGGTAAATTCGAAAGTACCCATATAAATATTACAACACTCACAATTATCGTACCTGCTTTTTTAACAAACTCACTTCCTCTTTCCCACATGTGGATAAACAGCCCTTTTAAAGTAGGAATTCTGTAAGGAGGCAACTCCATAACAAAAGGGGAAATTTTCCCTTTAAAAAGGTATTTTTTTAACAATTTTGCTACTATTATTGCAAGAACAATTCCCAATAAATATATTGAAAAGACTACCAATCCTTGATTTGCATGGAAAAACGCCCCAGCAAATAACACATAAACAGGAAGCCTAGCAGTACAGGACATTAACGGATTTATCAAAATAGTTGTAAGCCTATCTTCTTTGTTTTCTAATGTCCTTGTAGCCATTATACCTGGCACATTACACCCAAAACCTATAATCATAGGAATAAAAGACTTTCCATGTAAACCAAGTGCATTCATTAACCTGTCCATCACATAAGCTGCACGAGCCATATATCCACTGTCTTCTAAAATAGATATGGCAAAAAACAATAGAAATATTGGAGGTATAAATACAAGAACTGAACCTATACCGCCTATAAGCCCGTCAGTTATAAAAGAAGCAACCATCTCTGGTGTTCCAATATTTGCTAACTCAGTATTTATAACTTTCCCCAACCACTCAAAAAATATCTCTATCCAACCTACCAAAGGATTTCCAATGGCAAAAGTAAGCTGAAAAACTCCCCACATTACCAGTAGAAAAATGGGTATCCCTAAATATCGATTTGTAACAATTTTATCAATTTTATCGGAAATGGTGTACCTGTCTTCTACTGTATAGTGTTTTTTTACGCATTCTTTTATAATACCAGATATAAAACCGTATCTTTTGTCAGCTATAATAATTTCAGTATCTTCTCCCAATACCTCTTCTAAATACTTGCTGCTCTCTTCTAATTGAAACAAAATATCTTTATAATTTTCCACCTCTTTTATGATGTTTTCATCTTTCTCTAATAGTTTTACAGCCAGCCAGCGTGCCAAAAATCTTTTTGTTAAATTTTCTTCTTTCTCAATCAATTTTTTTAACTTATCAATTTCTTCTTCTATCTCTTTCCCATAGTCAATCTTATAAACTTCTTTTCCTTTGCTTTCATAAACTTTTAAAACAGCCTGTAAAAGCTCTTTTGTCCCTACATTCTTTGTCGCAACAGTAGGCATAACGGGTACTTTTAAAAGTTTTGATAGTTTCTCTATATCTATTTGAATGCCTCTAGCTTTTGCCTCGTCATACATGTTTAACGCTATTATCACATTAGCATTCATTTCTAAAAGCTGCATCGTCAAATATAAATTTCTCTCTAAATTAGTAGCATCAACTACATTTACCACCACATCTGGCCTATCGTAAATGATAAAATTGCGAGCTACAACCTCATCTTCTGTATAAGCTCCTAAACTATAGATACCAGGAAGGTCTACAACATTGATATCTACACCTTCAAATTTTAATTTCCCTTCCTTCTTCTCTACTGTAACCCCTGGCCAATTCCCTACATGTTGCCTTGAGCCAGTCAAATCGTTGAATAAAGTTGTCTTACCTGAATTAGGATTTCCAGCTAAAGCTATTACAATCTCCTTTCTTACCTGCGATGTAGACACCTCTCCCATCCTTATCCTCCTTCTTTTTTATATTTCTTTTATATTTCTTCCACCATAATTTTTTGAGCCATTCCAAAGCCTAAAACCATTCTGCTTTCATCTAATGCTATAATAAGAGGCCCTATGTCTTTTTTTATTACTCGTATAACAGCTCCTCTACTTAGCCCCAGTTCCGTAAGCCTTCTTCTGATGCCTTCTCCTCCAACAACATTTACAATAACAGCATTCTTTCCTACTGGAAGCATGGCTAATGGCACTATTACTCCTTTTTTCCCTATCAATCTACATCACCTCTACTTCTATCAAAGTTGCTTCACTCTTTCTAAGGCTTAAATGATAGCCCAACACGGTAACTTCTATTGGATCTCCTAAAGGTGCAACTCCTTCTATTCTCAATTCAGTTCCTAGAATGACTCCCATGTCTGTAAGCCTTCTCCTTAAATCTCCTTTAGCCACAATTTTAACAACTTTTGCTTTGGTGCCTATTGGCAACTTGTCTAATGTAGTCCTACTTTGAGGCTCCACTTTTCTTCCTCCTTTCGTATGATTTATTTGTTTTAATTAATAAACTACTTGGATCAGGATTTTTCCATAAACAATTATGTATTTTTGAAATAAATTGAAAATAAATTACAAATGATATTGATAATATTTCTCATTATCTATATGAAAGCTTATCATACATTTTACTTTAAGTCAATATAAAAAGGCACTAAATCGTGCCTTAGTTTGTTGACAAAGTTAAAAAAATATTCAAAGGAGATATTTTGCATCGTCGCTCCGATGTTCCAAAGCGACAAAACTAAAGCTCGACCTTCGCGCTCCGGCAGGGTACCGGGCACAATCGGCCTCCTTGCCTTAAGGTGCCCGCCTTCGCCATCCATGGCTTCGGCCCTGCCTCCACCCTCGGTCTTGCTAAGTTTTGTTACCGCTTTGTCACAAGTCGCTTCTTATGCAAAATATCTCCTTTACGAAAGTTTGTCTACAGTCTGAGGCACTAAATCGTGCCTTAGTTTGTCAACAAACTTGTAGATAGAAGCATTCTTTTATCTATTTTCCCACCAGATCAATACTCTATACCCTCTTGAGCTTCAACCCCATTCTGATAGTGGTGTCTTACCTCTTTCACATCACTTATCATATCAGCCTTTTCTAAAATCCTGTCATGCGCATAACGGCCAGTTAAAACAAGTGTAACCCATGAAGGTTTTATCTCTATTAAATCTAATGCATCTTCTTCTTTTATCAATCCATAGTCTACAGCAACATTTATTTCATCCAGTATCACCAAATCGTATTCTCCACTAGAAATAACTCTCTTTGCAAGCTCTAACCCTTCATTTGCAAGCTTTAAATCCTCCGGAAGAGGTTCATTTTTTTTCACAAAAGCATCTCTTCCTTTTTGAACAATTTCAAAATTTGGAAGATATTTTGAGGCTTTTATCTCCCCGTAATTTTGACTTCCTTTCATGAACTGAATCATATAAACTTTTTGTCCATGTCCAATCGCCCTTAAAGCAAGCCCCAAAGCAGCCGTAGTCTTCCCTTTTCCGTAACCAGTATATACCATAACAAGCCCTTTTCTATCCTTCACCTTTCTCCCCTTCTTTTCTTTTACTCACCAGGTAATTATAAAGCTGTGTCAAAGTAACCTCTGCATAGCGCAAATATTTTCTGCTCCTTCCTTTTACAAAAGACATTAGCCTAGAAGAAAGCCTTCTGCCATATCTCTTTTCGGTGTTCCACAGTAATCCTACTCCCAAACCGTAAGTAATAATTTTCCTAAGAGGTCTCCTGATCACACTCCTATAGCCTGGGCCAAATGTACCAAAAACAAAACCGACTCTTCTTCTCTTCCCCTTCCCCTCCATTTTCCTTCCTCCTAAAAAGTTTTTATCTTTTTTAAAAGTATGGAAAGTATGAGAGTTATTCCACTACACAGCAATTAGGACACTCACAAATAAATATTGCAACAGATTTATATTCACATATTTTATTAGATAGTAAAAAAGCTCGAGGAATTTCTTCAATAAAAAATTTCCTCGGCTTTTTTACTTTTTATTTATGGATGTTTACAAAATGTTTGCAAATTTGGATTAAAAGTTAAATAAAATGGTGTGTTGTTATAAACCCAAGTCCCATACCTATTAAACCACTAATTAGTGGACATTTTTAAATTAATCTTCATCATCATCTACAATTTTCAAATTTTTTACTTTTAGGGTTTCATTGCAATGAGGACATACCAACTCAGCATCTTCATCTTCTAGAAGCTCTTCTTCCACACTCATCAACATATGGCAATTAGGACATTCTACCTCTACATACTCTTCATAATCCTCGTCTTCATCCTCATATTCCTCATCATCGTCATAATCATAGTCATAGTCGTCATCCTCATCCTCATAGTCCTCATCACCATATATGTGGTTTTCAATTTCAGAAAGGTCTTCATCTATTTCTCCCACATAATCATCTAATTCGGAATGGGAAGCTTCCAGCTCATTTATAGCATCTGCAAAATCCTCTAGAGTATCTAAAATTGCTAAAATTATTTTACCTTCTTTTGTGCTGTCATCTATCCCTAAGCCGTCTGCTAACCCTCTTAAGTAGGAAACCCTTTCATTTAAGTATTCCATATTCCACATACCTCCTTTACAAAATAGTATTTGACAAATTGCTGCGTTTATACCCTCTCTAAATATTCTCCGGTTCGAGTGTCAATTTTTATTTTGTCTCCAACGTTTATAAACAATGGGACTTGTATGACAGCACCAGTTTCTACAGTTGCCGGTTTAGAGCCACCCGTTGCAGTATCTCCTCTAAATCCAGGCTCCGTTTCTACAACTTCCAGCTCAACAAAAGTAGGGGGCTCAACAGAAAAGGCTTCGCCTTTATAGAACTTTACTGTAACAATCATATTTTCCTTTATGTATTTAATTGCGTCCTCAACTTTATCATAATTTAAAGGAATTTGCTCATAAGTTTCTGTGTCCATAAAATAATAAAGTTCTCCATCATTATACAAATACTGCATCTCTCTTCTTTCTATAACTGCTTCTTCAAACTTTTCTGTTGGGCTGAAAGTTTTCTCTATTACAGCCCCTGTCATAACATTTTTAAGTTTTGTCCTCACGAAAGCTGCACCTTTTCCTGGTTTAACATGCATAAAATCCACAACTGTAAAAACTTGTCCGTCAACCTCAATAGTTACTCCTTTTCTGAAATCACCAGCTGCTATCAAAAAAATCCCTCCATCGCTTTAGTTTAATTCAATTAAATATTTCGGTGATTTAGTTAAATTTATAACACCATCTTGTTTTAATAATACCATATCTTCAATTCTTACGCCACCAAAATCGGGAATATATATACCTGGTTCTACGGTAACAATTGCCCCTTCTTTTAAAATTTCTTCTTTTTTGGAGGATAAGCTAGGAGCTTCATGAACTTCAAGCCCTACTCCATGTCCTAAAGAGTGACTAAAATACTGTCCATAACCTTTTTCTTCAATAACAGACCTTGCTAACAAATCGGCCTCTTTTGACATAAGTCCTGCTTTTAAATTATTTATCGCTCTTTGCTGTGCTTCTAAAACTATATTATATATCTCTTTTTGCTTCTCATTAGCTTTCCCCATCACTATTGTTCTTGTCATGTCAGAACAATAGCCACCTACTTTACATCCAAAATCTATTGTGACAAAATCACCTTTTTCTATCACTTTTTCAGAAGCTTTTCCATGAGGAAGAGAAGACCTTTTTCCAGAAGCTACAATCGTATCAAAAGATAGGTCTTCAGCTCCTTGTTTCTTCATAAAGTACTCTAATTCTAAAGCTACTTCTTTTTCTGTCATTCCTACATTAATGAAATTTAACACATGCTCAAAAGCCTTGTCAGTAATATTTTGTGCTTTTTTTATGTTTTCTATTTCTTCTTCATCTTTTACCACTCTCAAAGTCTCTACCAAATTAGCCTGTGGTATTAGCTCAATCTCTAAAAACTCTTTTAATTCCTTATACTGTCCATAAGAAATATTTTCTTCAAAAGCTAGTTTCTTTATCTCCAATGTTTTAATATATTCTTTTAAAACTTCTTTTATGCCAGTTTTGTGCTCGACAACTTCAAAATCTTTAACTTCTTTTTGAGCTTGCTCAGTATATCTTCCATCTGTAATAAAAATAGCTTTATCGTGGGTCACAAGAGCTACGCTGTCATCTCCAGTAAATCCAGTAATATATGTAACATTGACAAATTTGTAAATAACAAATGCTTCTATATCTTTTTCTTTCATCAATTCTCTCAAATTTTGTAATCTTTTATTCATGATTTTACCCCCCAATTGAATTTTCTAAAAGCTTAACTGCATTGAGGGCAAGGACATAACTATAAGGTCCAAACCCCGTTATCACACCTTTACACTTAGATGCAGTAACAGAGGTCTTCCTGTAATCCTCCCTTCCAAAAATATTTGAAATATGAACTTCTATTACTGGAACTGACACAGCTGCAATAGCATCCATAATAGCTAAACTGTAATGAGTGTAAGCTGCAGGATTTATAATTATAGCATCGAAATTGTTTTCTGCAGAATGAATAAAATTAATTATTTCTCCTTCACTATTAGATTGTTGAATCTTGACAGCTATATCTAATTTTGCAGCCTCTCTTTTTATCAGATTATTTATTTCTTCGTAATTTATATCTCCATATACCTCTTTTTCTCTTTTACCTGTCAGATTTACATTAGGGCCATGAATTATCAAAACTCTTTTCATAATCTCACCTCACTTTACTATAATACACCTTATTTCCTTATTTGTCCACTACCTAAAATTACATATTTATAGGTGGTAAGCTCCTCAAGTCCCATTGGCCCTCTTGCATGCATTTTTTGTGTACTTATTCCTATCTCTGCACCAAAACCAAATTCTCCACCATCTGTAAAGCGAGTAGAAGCATTTACATACACAGCAGCTGAATCTACAGATTTTAAAAACATCATGGCATTTTCATAATTTTCTGTAATAATGCTTTCAGAATGGCCACTCGAATACTTCGAAATATGATCTAAGGCTTCTTCTATGTCATTTACAACTTTTACAGCCAGTATAAGGTCTAAATATTCCGTTTCCCAATCCTTATCTGTAGCCTCTTTAACTTGAGGACATATTTCTTTTGTAATCTGACACCCTCTTATTTCTACTCCAAAAGAGGTTAATTCTTCTACCATTAAAGGCAAAAATTCCCTTGCAATAGATTTGTGAACCAAAACTGTCTCTACTGCATTACATACCCCTGGTCTTTGAACTTTTGCATTCACAATGATGTCTTTTGCCATATTAAACTTGGCAGTCTCATCTACAAAAATATGGCAATTGCCTACTCCTGTCTCTATTACAGGCACTGTAGAATTTTCAATGACATTTTTTATAAGACTTGCTCCCCCTCGAGGAATAATGAGGTCAATTAGACCATTTAACTTCATCATACGGTTTACTTCTTCTCTATCAGTATTTTCTATAAGCTGTATTGCCCCTTCAGGAATCCCAACCTCATAAGCAGCCTTGGCAAGAATAGAAGAAATTTCAATGTTAGAATTGATTGCATCACTTCCTCCCCTTAAAATCACCGCATTTCCCGATTTCAAACAAAGACCTGCCGCATCAGCTGTCACATTCGGGCGAGATTCATAAATTATACCTATTACTCCTATTGGCACTCTCATTTTGCCAATTTGAAGTCCATTTGGCCTCTTCCACATCTTTTCTATACTTCCTACAGGGTCAGGAAGAGCAGAAATCTCTCTTAATCCTTTTGCCATAGCTTCGATTCTTTTTTCATCAAGTTTTAGTCTATCTATAAGAGAAGCTTTTATATTTCTTTTTTCAGCCTCTAAAACATCCTTTTTATTAGCTTCGAGTATTTTCCCTATATCTTTTATTAAAGCATCTGCCATATGATTCAAAGCTAAATTTTTTGTATTTTCATCCAACACAGCCATTCTTCTGGCCGCAGCTTTTGCCTGTTTTGCCTTTACTTCAACTTCCATACTTCTCACCTCTTTCAAGTATTACGAGATTATCCCTATGAATCACTTCATCATAATACTTATAACCTAGTATTTTTTCTATATTATGAGTTTTACAACCTTTTATCTTTTCAACTTCTTCTGAAGAATAATTAATAAGTCCTCTGGCAATCTCTTTTTCTTGATGGTCAACTACTGCAACACAGTCTCCTACATCATAATCCCCTTCAGTTTTAAAAACTCCACTTGGTAATAGGCTTTTCCCATGCTTTATAATAGCTTTCGCTGCCCCTTCATCAATAAAAAGTCTTCCGCTCACTTTCGCATTAAAAGCAATCCAAACTTTCCTGCTACTTATTGGCTTTTTCATAGGCAAAAATGTAGTGCCAATTTTTTCGCCATTTGCTATCCGATTTAATACATTGTCAATTTTCCCATTAGCTATAATCATCTTAACTCCTGAATTCCAACATATCTTTGCTGCCTGAATTTTTGTATACATTCCCCCAGTTCCTCTTTTTGTCCCAGCATTACCAGCAATTTTAAACAATTCATCCGAAAATTCTTCTACGACTTCTATAATTTTTACATCTTTATAAATTCGAGGGTCTTTATCATAAAGCCCATCAATGTCAGTCAAAATTATCAAAAGGTCAGCCTCAACCAAACTAGCAAGCAGCGCCGCTAAAGTGTCATTGTCCCCAATTTTAATTTCATCAACAGCTACTGTATCATTTTCATTTATTATTGGCACAACACCCCATTTTAGTAGGTTTGACAAGGCATAACTGACATTTAAATATCTTTTTCTGTCGCTAAAATCTTCCTTAGTCAAAAGAACTTGCGCGGTAATTTTGCCATATTCATTAAAAAACTTTTCATAAATTTCAGTTAAAAGCCCTTGTCCTATAGCTGCTAAGGATTGTTTTTCTGGGATAGTTTTAGGTTTTTCCTTTAAATTTAATTTCCCCATCCCTGCTCCAATTGCTCCAGAGGTCACCAATACTATTTCTTCACCTCTGTTTGATAAATTAGCAATTTGCCTCACTAATTTTTCCATTATTTCTAAGTTCAATTTACCATTTTCATATGTCAAAGTGCTTGTACCAACTTTTACCACAATCCTCATACTTCCGACATCCTTTTTGCAACATTAAGATATATCTCTTTTAGTTTCAAAGCATCCTCTGCCATAGTTCCTCTCGATTCACATATGACAATAGGTTCCATCTTTCTTTCATAGAAAAGCTGTGCCAAAGGTTCAAATTCTGGTCCGTATTGAGTGTCATTTAACGTCCAATGCTTTTTTTCTCCCTGCTCTGTGTATTCAATTCTGCTAAAATGGACGTGTATCTTTTTCGCCTTTTCTTTCCCAAGATACCTTTCAATAATATCCAAAACCTCTTCATAATCTTCTATAGACTTAAACCTTCCATTATCTCTCGCATGTAAATGAGCAAAGTCTATGGTTGGAATAATCCTTTCATCCACATCGCAAAGTTCTATCACTTCTTCTAAAGTACCTAATTGATTTTTCTTTCCCATTGTCTCTGGACATATGGTTATATCAGTAAGCTCTTTATCTTCCATTTCTTTTAAAATTTCCTTTAAAAGTTTTTTTGCTCTATCTAAAGCCTCTTTTCTCCCCCCTTCTGTTGCAGAACCAGGATGAAAAGTTACCCTTTTAGCCCCCATCCATTTTCCTGCAATTAAACTATCTATTAAGTATCTTTTAGAATTTTCCATTTTGGTTTTATCAGTAGTAGCTAAGTTTATATAATAAGGAGCATGAACAGTAATAGTGATGTTAAACTTTTCTGCTCTTTCTTTAAGCTCTTTAGCCATTTTTTCGCTAATTTTTACTCCTCTTGAAAAAGAATATTCATACGCATCAAGCCCCATGTTATAAAGCCATTCAGGCATCTCTAGAGAAGACTTATGCCCTTCTTTGTAAAAACTGTCAGAATTCCCAGAAGGTCCAAATTTTATCGTCAATCCCCTCATCCTTTCTTAAGTCTAATGTAAGCCTTTATGACTTCCTCTGCTACTTCATCTATTGTCATATCGGACACATCAATAATGCAGTCGGCAAACCTATAAAAAGGCTCTCTTTCTCTTAGAAGCTGTCTTATTTTTTCTTCTGGATTATTCACCATAAGAAGAGGCCTGTCTTTATTCTTTCCTATATTCCTCAATATAATTTCTGGCCTGGCTACAAAGCAAATTACTACACCATTTTTTCTTAATTGTACAATATTTGAAGGGTTTAATACAACTCCCCCTCCTGTAGCTATGACAAAATTTTTTAATCGGGCTGCTTTTTTAACTGCTGCTTTTTCCAATCTCCTAAAATAGTCTTCTCCATATTTTTCAAAAATCTCTGAAACAGTCATATTCGCCATTTTTTCAATCATTTTATCCGTATCTATAAAACCGAAGGACATAGTGGTAGCTACTTTTTTGCCAACAGTAGTTTTTCCGGTAGCCATAAAACCAGTTAAAACGATGTTTTTCATGAATATTTCCTCCCTAAGGCAATGAAGGTATTTTCTCTTTCAAAACTTTTTCTATAGTATCATTTATTATTTTATTTACATCTATGTTCTGAAGATTTTGAGGAGATTGAGAAGCAGAAGGCTGTACTACATTATTCGATTGTTCATTTCTGGTATTATCATACAGAGATTTGAAAGGGTCATTTTTACCTTTTGAAAAATCTGTCTGTATTGAAGTACCACCACTGTCTTTCATTGAATAAATAAAGATCTGTAGAGTCAAAAGAAGGTTTTGCTGATTTTGGTCTTTTTCAATAGAGAAACTTTGAATATTACAAAGTCTCTTAGAATTTTGTATTTCCTTTAGAAAAGCTATAATCTCATCGTAATTACCTGAAACAGTAATATTTACGGGTATTGTCACAAAATCTTCTTTTTTCACATTACTAGTTTCTTTTTGACTTTGTCCTTGGTTTTCAAAAGTTAAGCTTTTTGCCTTTACACCTGTATCATTGATCATTTGTTGTAAATTAAAAAGAAAAATTTCTATATCCCTTTCTTCTGGTAAAATTATGCTTAATTCCTTTAGTTGAGTTTGTTGTTTGTCTAAACCTTCTTTTAAATTTTTATTGTTTAAAGTAGTTACTTGTTCTAAAATTTGTCTTTTATTTTTTAATTCAATAGATAAATTTCGTATTTCCAAAATTTTAGGAGTTAAATAATATTGATAATAAAGTGCAAAAGATCCGAGTATGACAGCAAAGTAAATTAATACCCTTTCTCTTCTTGTAAGCTTCATCTATGATACCACCTTGATTTTTACTTGTAAAATATATTTTAAAAGTCCTTTATCAGTCAAATCTATAGATTCTACTTTCACATCTTCTACATAACTTATACTTCTTAGGTTAAGCATAAAAGCTGCTATATCAGATTCTGAAAGTGCTTGCCCATTTATTTCTAAAATATTTTTTTCATACTTCAGAGAATCAATAGATACTTTTTCAGGTATATTTAAGGCTAAATTTTGCAATATACCTACTGCATCTACTTTTTGCTTTTTCAATTTTTCTATTAAGCTTTTCTTCTTTTCTATATAAGCAGATAAATTTTTTACATTTTGCTGCAACTGCGAAATATCTTTAAATTTACCTAATTCATTATCTGTATATTTTAAGTCTTGATACAATTTATTTATATATACCAGTGGAAAGGCTATTAAGACAAAAATAACAGTAGCTAAAACAAACACAAAAAAAAGGCGGGATATTTGCTTTTTTCTTCGCATTTTTTGTTCCTTTAGTTCAGCTGGTATGAGGTTTATATCCTTCAACCTATTCCCCCCTTAAAAGGCATCCATAAACAGGTAAAAAGTATAAATAATCTTCTGTTTCTGTCACAAAAGTAGGTATCCTAAAATAATCTTCCACGTATTCTCTCAAACCTAAAAGTTTAGAAGTACCACCTAACATGATAATTTTTTGTATATTTTTATGATATGTGGCATAATAAAAGTCAAATATTCTACTTAGCTGTTGAAACATTTCCGAAAAGGATAAAAGTATAGTATCTTCTATATCCTTATAGTTTTCTTCTCCAATAAATTTTTTTGACCTTTTATATTCTTCTGCTGCTTGAAAATCTATATTAAAGGCATTCGCAATTATTTGTGTAATTTTATTTCCACCAAACTCTATGCTCCTACTAAAAATGTAATTTCCGTTATTAATCACCGTCACATTGGTAACAACTGCCCCTATATCTACAACTGACACTATCCCTTCAGCTAAATTCACCTTTTTACAAGCTTTATAAATTGAATTGCTATAAATATCAATGGCTTCTAATTTTAATTTTAACATCTCTGCTAATCTAACATATTTTTCTATTATATCCTTTGGAGAAGAGGCAATCAGTACTCTAATCATTTTATCTTTCTCCGCAATATTAGGTAAATATCTATAATCTATCACATAATTTTCATAGTCAGGAATGTATTGCTCAATCTCATAGTATAAGGCCTTTTCGACTTCCTCTTCTTTCATTAGTGGCAATTCTAAATCCCTTATTACATTATTTGAGCTGGAAATAGTAAAACACACTTGTTTTTCTTTGATATTGTTCCTTTTCAAAGTCTCATTAATTACATCTGCCAATGAATTTATATCAATAATTTTACCATTAGTTATTACATTAGAAGGCGTATTTATCATTAACCTTTTACCAAAGAATTTATTCTTTTTTTCTCCAACTAATAATTTTGTATTAAAATTCCCTATTTCAATTCCAAGCATTTTTTACCTCCTAATGGCGCTTATTGTTGTTCACTTTAATAGCAGCCATTGTTATAGCTTTTATTATGTCTACCTCAAATTGCCTGACTAACTCATTTGTCTTTACATATAGTTCTCCTTCTTCTGATACAACATATTTTGGAGGTAAATTGTTAAGTGCTAAAGCTTTTATGTCCATTCTACACCTGTCGCATTTACAAACGTCTAAATCTTTCAAAACCTTATCCATCATTTGGTCAACAGCGTCTTCCATGTAATTTTTAAGATGCATAAAAACCCTCTCCCATTATTTTATTTCCCACTTAGAAACAGTAAGTGGGTCGGACGATTCGAGATTAAGTATAAGCTCTGCATATCCCTCTTTTTTGATGTTTTTGTACTCCCCTGTTGTATTTATGTGTATAATATATGTAAGCCTATTGTAATTGCTATCTAAAGTCATACTTTGTATTGTGTATTTTTGGCCAGTATCCCCTAAATACCCTGATTGAGGATATTTATAAAATACGTTTTCCTGAAGATAGTTCTGCACAAAGGAATAGATGCTTTGATATAAAAATTCTCTTGGTATTTTTTCATTAGTGTTATTTATGATATTTTGTGCCCGCTGAGATAAATCACTAAGTAATTGGTCATTAAACTCATTTTTGGCAATATCCAAAGCTGCTTCTGCAGCGTATGAAGCAGAAATAGAATTTGCGTAGGCATGTGAAATTTTATAATTAGTAATAGTAACTTCTAAAATAGCAACCCCAAGGACTGTGAGAATTAAAATCACCATTAGAGTAAATATTAGGGCAGAACCTCTCTCATTGACCATTTATATCACTCTTTCTTAAAAAAACATCTGTAGAGAGGAAAAATCTGTTTGACCCATTATCATCACTTTGCCCAATTATTTGGATATTTATCATGTTCGTACTTTTTTTAGCCACATTAAAACCATAAATCTTGACAGCTAATTCATGCCCTGCATTGCCATTGGTATAAAGAGCGTGCTTTTTTCTGTCTAGCCTTATGACAAGGCCGTCTATGTTTATGCCATGTCCATTGTCAATTACAGTAACATGAGAAGGCCCCTTTTCTAAGGCAGTTACAATGTAATTCATGGCAAATCTGACATTTTGCTCAACATCAACGTTATTCTGTGTACTTATAAAAGACTTGTATCCTGAATAATATAAAGATGAATAAATCCCTATCACAACCCCTAATATAGCCAATGTCACGATTAGTTCAATGAGGGTAAAGCCCGCCTCTTTTTTTACCACCATTTTAACCACCATGGAATGGTAAGTCTTGCACTTTCTGCCGCTTTTGTGGCAACAGCTTTTAAATTAGTCACTCCTGAATTGATTAAATTGATGACTGTACTTACCAGTTTAGGAACTTCTATAATAGACTCCAACCCAAAAGCAGGTATTACTACAAAAAGTATGAATAAAGCAGTCCATATAGCGATAACAATTATTGCTATTAAATTCAATACATAATTTACTACTCTATCAAAGACGTTTCCTTTAGAACCACCTGAAAAAGGCATATAAACAGGCGTATAAGCTGTAATAGCCGTTTTAGGTGCCACTACATAAAGGGTATAAAAAGGAGTGCTTGAACCAGCTTTGCTGACTCTAATTTCATATTGAGAAAGTCCATCACCTGAATCTGTGACATGCTGCTCTACATAAGGCAAAAAGCCTTCTTCTTCAAAAATCTCTGCTACTTTTGACAGATCAGAATTATCCTTTACAATTCCAGCTTTTATGTTTTCTGCAATTGTCTGTGCAATTGTAGCTTCTTTTGTCTTTATCTTAGAGTTAGCAGAAGTTATAGCAGATTGACTAAAAATACCCAAAAGAGGTATTGCTACTATTGCAAATATAGCTATTGAGACAAGTACCTCTATTAAAGTCATGCCTTTATTATCCTTTAAAATTTTCATAAAATCACTCCTAATAATTCCCCTTTATCATAATACGCCCTGTAGCAGGAAGCAAAGTTATATAAATTTCTTTTTTGTCATTTTTTAAAGTTATTGTACAACCTCCAGTAGATGGAACCCCCATATGATTAAATCTTATTTCTTTTTGTATATTTTTCTCTATTAGAATTCCTTTAGGCAAATCCTTTGTCTTAATATTTTTATCGTCCTCATATCTATTTATGTAATAACCAGTCTTATCGGGTTTGATTTCAAAATATAAATTTTCTCTTTCGAAAATACTTTTGTGCTGTATGTACCTTAAGTCATTTACAACCTCACGTGCAATCAGAGTAAGCCTTATATTTGACTTCGTCGTATCAAAAAAGTCAGTCGAAGGAATAACTATAAGAACTATAACTGTAAAAATTGCCAAAACCGTTACAAGCTCTATTAAAGTTAATCCTTCATCTCTTTTCATAAGCTTAACCTCTTATGAATTTTATATAATAGTTAAGAATCTCATACCCATACAAAATTGAAATAAACCATGCAAAAGAAATATAAGGTGCAAAAGGAATATAATCTTTTCTTCCTTTAATTTTCAAAGCTACTAATATAACTCCTCCTAATGCTCCAATGATTACAGAAAGGAAAAGCACTAAAATTGTAAGCTTCCATCCTATAAAAAATCCAATTAAAGCCATCAATTTTATGTCCCCTCCTCCCATCTCTCCTCTTGAAATTAAAGAGATGAGAAGGAGAATTCCTCCACCTAAGACTAAACCCAACACATAATCCAAAAATCCATAATTGTACATTAACAATCGAAAGATTATAGCACCTACAAATCCTGCAATAATTATTTTATTTGGCACTATTTTGTGTTCCATATCAATAAAACTTATTGAAATCAATATAGAAGCTAAAAACATGTAAGAAAAAGCTTTAAAATCTAAACCAAATTTATAGTAAATTATCAAAAACACAATTCCAGTCAATGCTTCAACAACAGGATACCTTATTGAAATTTTTTCTCCGCAATACCTACATCTTCCTTTAAGTAAAATATAACTCAATATAGGCATTAAATCAATAGTTTTTAATTCATGTCCACATTTAGGGCAATGAGAAGGAGGATAGACTATTGACTCTTTTCTTGGCACTCTGTGTATGACCACATTTAAAAAACTTCCTATAATTGTGCCGAATAAAAATATGAGTATGTAAAGTAGTATTTTCATAATGACCTCCTAAAAAAATAATAGGAAGGGCACAAAAGTGCCCTGGATTATTTAATTATTTCATATGGAGCAGTAGCTAAAATTGCTCCATTATCAATAGACACTTGAACTTTATGATTATTTTTATCAAGAGTAATTACAAATTTGCTTCCGCTAGATTGAGGTATGTAATTATCAGCTAAATAATGTTCATTGTATAATTGATCCACTGTAGGGATATTATCATCACTACCCTTATCCAGAATCCATCTTGCTGCTGCATCTGCTATAATTTGTGCTGAAGCCTTATCAGCTTTTTCTTTAGAACTAGTTAATGTCCCTGTGAATTGAGGCACTGCAATGGCTGCCAGTACACCTAAAATTGCAATGACAACAATCAATTCAATTAGTGTAAAACCTCTCTCATCCTTGTTTAATGCTTTTACAAACCATTCCATCCTTTTTCACCCCCTTTCCCAATATCACTGGCCTATGAAATTGTATAATTGGAACAGCGGCATGACAATTGAAATAACTATAAATCCTACCACTGTCGCTAGTATAACAATTATTAAAGGCTCTAGAAGAGTTGTCATTTGTGACACGGCTGTATCCACTTCTCCGTCATAAAAATCCGCAGTTTTATTTAATATGCTGTCCAATGAACCTGAACTTTCACCAATACTTATCATCTGAATTACCATTGGCGGGAAAATGCCAATTCTTTTTAAAGGATCAGAAAGAGGTAAGCCTTTTTTTATATCCTCTTGCGCTTTTTTAAGTCCCTCTGCTACTACTATATTACCCACAACTTTTTCTACTACTTCCATCGCCGCAATCAAGGGTATTCCTGCGTTTATTAAAGTCCCTAAAGTCCTTGTAAATCTCGAAGTTAAAATTTTTCTGTTCAATGATCCAAAGATTGGCATGTTTAAAAGCATTCTATCATAAATGCGCCTTCCTTCAGGTGTCTTCAAAAAACTCGAAATCGAATAAGAAATCAGGAAAATTCCTCCTGTGTAAAAGTACCAATATTGAGATATAGAGCTGCTTATAGCAATTAATATTCGAGTAGGAAGAGGCAACTGGACTCCAGCATTTTTAAACATACCTACAAAAATAGGTAAAACATTTGTCAAAAGAAAAATAACAACTAATACAGCTACAACAGATACAATAAGAGGATAAGTCAAGGCAGATTTTACCTTCTGATTTAGGTCATTTTCTTTTTCATAGTGGTCTGCCATTTCATTCATAACTTTATCCAAAGTACCACTTACTTCTCCTACTTCCACCATATTGTACAAAAGCATAGGAAAAACTTCTCCATGTTTTTTCATCGCATCAGATAAAGTCTTCCCCTTCTGAACTTCTTCATAAACTTCGCTTATAGCTTTTTTTAATCTCTTATTCTCCACTTGTTCCTTCATAGTGGCCAAAGCAGTCACTATGGTAATACCTGCATTTATCAAGGTAGCAAATTGCCTGCAAAAAACAGCAATGTCTTTTATCTTAACCTTTTTAAAAGAACCAAAATCTAATATATCCTGTTTTACAATTTCTTCTTTGATATCAATTATATAATAATTTTTTTGCTTTAAAACGTCAATGCACTGAGACTTAGAATCAACTTCCAAAGTCCCTGTAACGAGATTTCCTCCCATATCCCTTGCCCTATATGCATACAACGGCATATAATCACCTCTATATCATGCGAGAAAAATTCTCTTGGTCCACACAATAGTTCAATGCATCCTCCAAAGAAATAACTCCTCTTTTTAACAGATGTAAAATAGACATATCCATTGTCATCATGCCAAACTTGCTGCCTGTTTGAACTGCCGACTGTATCTGGAAAGTCTTCCCTTCTCTTATGAGATTTCTTATAGCAGGAGTAGTAATCATCACTTCTGTCGCAACTACTCTGCCAGTGTTGTCCTTTTTAGGTATAAGCTGTTGAGAAATAATTCCCTCTAAAACATTTGAAAGCTGTATTTTTATCTGCTGCTGTTGATGGGGAGGAAAAACATCAATAATCCTATCGATCGTCTTTACAGCTCCTATTGTGTGAAGAGTGGATAAAACAAGATGGCCTGTCTCAGCAGCAGTTATGGCAATTTGAATAGTTTCTAAATCCCTCATCTCTCCAACTAATATAACATCTGGGTCTTCCCTTAAAGCAGCCCTTAAAGCAGAAGCGAAAGATGCCGCATCATGCCCAATTTCTCTTTGATTTACTATGCTTTTGTTGTGTTTATGTAAATATTCTATAGGGTCTTCAAGGGTAAGAATATGGCATGTCCTTTTAGAATTTATCCAGTCCACCATTGAAGCTAACGTAGTAGATTTACCACTACCTGTAGGCCCTGTCACCAGTATAAGCCCTCTTGTCTTTAAAGCTAAGTCTTTAAGTATTGGAGGAAGCCCCAATTCTTCTATGGAAGGAATCCGCAAAGCTACTGACCTTATTGCAAGACTATAACTTCCCCTCTGTTTATAGACATTTATTCTAAACCTTCCTAATCCTGTAACTGAATAAGACAAGTCAATGTCCCCATTTTGCTCTAATTTTCGCAATTGGTCACTTGTCAATAAATCTTTCACTATTTCTTCTGTCTGCCCAGGAGTGAAAGGTTCACCTTCTACTTTTTCTAAATAACCATTAATTCTAAGAACTGGAGGCACTCCCACCGTTATATGCAAATCAGAAGCTTTTTTTTCAACTACTAATTCTAAAAGTCCTTTTGTATCCATATGCATCAATCCTCGTACGTTAGTCGTAACATTTCATCAATTGTAGTTTTTCCTTCTAAGACAAGTCTTTTGGCACTTTCCCTTAAAGTTTTCATTCCATTTTTCACCGCTTGTTCTTTAATTACATCAGAAGAAGCTTTAGAGTTTATAAGCTCTCTGATATCAGAAGTGATAATCATTATCTCATATATAGGAATTCTTCCTCTATATCCTGTTTTATTACAAACAGGGCATCCTTTTCCTCTGGATAAAGTAATGTCTTCCTTCTCCTCTAATCCCAGTATTTTTTTCTCACTCTCTGAAGCTTTATAAGAAATTTTACAATTATCGCATATTTTTCTCGCTAGCCTTTGAGCAATAACTCCAACCACAGCAGAAGAAACAAGATAAGGCTCTATACCCATATCAATAAGCCTTGTCACTGCCCCTGCTGCATCATTTGTGTGCAGAGTAGAAAGAACCAAATGCCCCGTTATAGCAGAGCGAATAGCTATCTCTGCAGTTTCTGTATCCCTAATTTCTCCAATCATGACGACATCCGGATCTTGTCTTAAAATAGACCGAAGAGCAGTAGCAAAAGTAAGACCTGCTTTTTCATTAACTTGCACTTGATTTATTCCTTCTATTGAATACTCAACAGGGTCTTCAACAGTTATTATATTGATATTAGGTTTGTTAAGCTCTTTTAACATGGCGTACAAAGTTGTGGTTTTTCCACTGCCTGTAGGACCAGTCAAAAGTACTATACCATGAGGTCTTTTTATCAGCTTATCAAAAAGTGCCACGTCTTTTTCATCAAAGCCCAACTGTTCTTTTGTCATCACGAAATTTTCTTTATCCAAAAGCCTTAAAACTAATTTTTCTCCAAAAACAGTAGGCAAAGAAGAAACCCTCACATCTATATTCTTTTCGTTTGAAACAAACTCAAACCTTCCGTCCTGTGGAAGTCTCCTCTCTGCAATATTCATGCTTGCCATTATTTTTATCCTTGTTACCACTGGAGCATGAGTGCTTTTTATAGTTCTCATAGCCTCTGTTAATTGTCCATCTATCCTAAATCGAATTCGCAAGTCCTTCTCTGTAGGTTCAATGTGAATATCTGAAGCTCTATTTTTTATTGCCTGTTCAATTATAGAATTTACAAAGCGTACAGCAGGCGCATTTTGCACTTCTTCCAGAATTTCATTTGGCAGCTCATTCGCAGGTTCACTTTGGAATTCCTTTTTGAAATCTTGGACTGCTTTCTCTGCCTGTTCTCTTCCGTAAATTCTATCTATAGCTTTTAGAATGCTACTTTCAGAAGCAATCAATGGTTTTACATTTTGCTTTGTTAAAATTTTTACATCGTCAATAGCAAAGATATTGAGAGGATCTGCCATTGCTACCAATACACCATCTTCATCTTTTTTTATAGGAATAATAGTATGTCTTTTAGCAACAGCCTCGGGAATTAATTTTGCCACATCTGGGTCAATATAGTATTTTTGCAAATCTACATGTGGAATGCCTAATTGAAATTCTAAAGCCTCTAGTATTTGATTTTCTGTAACATACCCCAATTTAATAAGAACTTTTCCTAATTTTTCTCCTGTTTTATTCTGAACTTCTATTGCGTGTTTTAGTTGTTCTTCTGTTATAAGCCCTACCTCAACTAAAAGCTCTCCTAGCTTTTTCTTGGCCATAAAATATACCTCCAAAAATAATAAAGCCGACATAAAGCCGGTTGCACCACTGTATCCGTGAGGCATAAAGTGCCCACATATAGCCTCACTTCATCTACTCTTTATAAAATATTCTACAAATTATTCATAATTCCTTCTTTTAAATGCATGTATACTAAATTTTTGTCGAAAAATCCCCCTGTCCATAATTTGAAAGAATAATTAGCTTGATTTACCAACATAGAAAGTCCATTAGAATATTTTATTCCATTTTTTTTAGCATATTTTAAAAAAACAGTTTCAAGAGGATTATATATAACATCATAGACAAATTTAGCCTTTGAAACTACTTTTTCACTTACAGGTGAATCTTCAACCTTTGGATACATTCCTACGCTTGTAGTATTAACAAGCATGTCTATTTCTGGTATTTCTTCTACTTCATTTATACTGCAGTAATCACATGGAATCTTAAATTCTTTCTTAATGTACTCTGACAAATCTTTTGCTCTCTCAACACTTCTATTAGCAACTATTATCGAATCTATTCCATCTAAAGCAAGTGCGACACAAACAGCCTTAGAAGCTCCACCAGCTCCTAAAACAACCGCTTTTCTTCTTTCAATTTTTTCCCCTGCTTCTATTAATGAATCTATGAAGCCATAAACATCCGTATTATATCCTTTTAATATTCCTTCTTCATTAACTACAGTATTGACTGCGCCAATTTTTAATGCTTCTTCTGAGACCACATCTAGGTATTCAATTATTTTCTCCTTATGAGGGACAGTTACATTAACTCCTCTTATTCCTAAAGCTTTTACTCCTTTTACCGCTTCTTCAAGCTTTTCCGGTAAAACATCAAAAACTGTGTAGACACAATTTAAATCTAAAGAATTAAAAGCATAGTTATGTATTAAAGGCGATAAACTATGTTCTACAGGATGGCCTATAAGACCATATAGTTTAGTATTTGCATTAATTTTCATATTCCTCAATCCTTTTAAGTACGTGTCTTTCTGCCCTTCTCATAAGCTTAGTCCACCCTAATTCCTCTTGAGATAAAGGTTTTACCAAAATAGTGTACAATCCTGCTCTTTTCCCACCAAAAATATCAGTAAATATTTGGTCTCCTATTAAGGCAGTCTCATTAGGCTTAGCATCTAAAATTTTTAAAGCTTTTTTAAAAGCTCCTTTTCTCGGTTTAATAGCCCAAGCTATTCCAGGTACACCAACTTTTTCTTTAAACTCATTCACTCTTCTTTTAGTGTTATTTGAAATAAGGCAAATTTTAAATCCTTCTTTTTTTACTTTTTCAAGCCATTCAATAGTCGTTTTATCGGGAAATTTTGATTTTTGAGGCACTAAAGTGTTGTCAATATCTAAGACAAGACTGGTAATTCCCTTTTCTTTTAAAAAGTCTAAATTGATATCATAGATATTTTCCACTATAATATCAGGAATTAACTTTTTATACATATCTTCACCTCATTTAGTTAAAATTATATAATAAAAAAAAATAAACTGTCAATACAAACAGTTTTACATAGAAAGCTCTTTAAAAAGCTTATTTAAAGCCTTCTTCTCAATCCTTGAAACATATGATCGAGATATACCTAGCATCTTTGCTATTTCTCTTTGAGTCCTCACTTTTCCATTATATAACCCGTATCTCATTTCTATAATTAACCGTTCTCTATTTTTTAAAACGCTGTTCATTTTACTGTACAATTTTTTAATTTGAAGTTTTTTCTCCACTTGCTCTGATATTTCATCTTCCTCTGTGCCAAGGACATCCATTAAAGATATCTCATTGCCCTCTTTATCAACACCAATAGGGTCTTGGAGAAAAATCTCTCCTTTCATCTTTTTTTCCGCTCGTATAGACATAAGTATTTCATTTTCTATACATCTAGCTGCATATGTGGCAAGATGAGTACCTTTTGAAGAATCAAAAGTAGAAATTGCTTTTATAAGCCCTATTGTTCCAATAGATATTAAATCATCTATATCTTTACCTGTGCCACTGTACTTTTTAACAACATGAGCTACCAACCTTAAGTTTCTTTCTATTAAAATATTCCTCGCTTCCTCATCACCGTTTTTATAAGCCTCTAAATATTTCTTTTCTTCTTCTGGAGTAAGTGGATTGGGAAAAGAGTTGGTGTTTGTCAAGTAACCAAGATTTAAGAGTTCCTTTACAATTGATGCCAAAATTGCAACAACAACTTCCCACATTGCCGCCACCCCTTTTTTTAGCATTACACATCTATTATATGTGTTTTATTTAAAATAGTGCACGTACATCAATATTTCATTATTTTCTCTGCTATTTCTTTGAAAAGAGGGGCAGCTTTAGTTCCTCCAGTATCTCCATTCTTTACAAAAATCGAAATTGCATATTTAGGCTTATCAAAAGGAACAAAACCTGTAAACCAAGCATGATATATATTTAGCTCCTTGCTAACTTCAGCAGAACCTGTTTTACCAGCACTACCATAGGTAGTCTCAGCCCTTTTCCCTGTCCCTTCTTGGTCAATAACCACTTCTCTCATCATTTCTTTTAAAATTTTGGCTGTTTTTTCGCTTATCACTCTGTAAGACTTTTTTTGAGACAATTTTTCAATTTCTTTCCCTTCTTCATCAACTATTGCAGTCACTAAACGTGGAACATTTCTAACACCGTTATTAGCAATTGTCGCTGCGATATCAGCTGCTTGAAGAGGCGTCATCAGCACATCTCCTTGCCCTATTGACAAATTCCCAATACCTGCTCCATAAGTATCAGACAATTTAGGCAATCTCCCTATTTGCTCAGGTATTGGCAGACCATCATCACTTTCTATTCCAAATTTTCTCGCCATCTCCAAAATATTTTTGGCCCCTGTTATTTGCCCAATCTTTATAAAAGTAGTATTGCAGGAAACTGCAAAACCTTTTACCATGTTTATTACTCCATGACTTTCTCCTTTGTAATCGTGAAATATTATTCCATTTATATCATAACTACCACTGCAATAAAAAGTATCTTGTAAATTCACTTTATTATATTCTAACGCTGCAGCAGCTACTACAATTTTAAAAATAGAGCCAGGGGGATACATTGAGACAGCTTTGTTTATAAATTCTTCGTTAGAGCTATTTAAATAAGCTTGAATATTATTTTGGTCAAAATTAGGTCTACTTGCCATTGCAAGTATATCACCTGTTTTTATATCTAATACCACTGCTGCTCCATCTACCATATTCTTGTCAAGAACATTCTCTACTGCCTTTTGTATGTGATAATCAAGAGTAGTTTTTACCCCCAAAACTTCTTTTCCAGAAGTTTTTAACCTTACTCCTAACCCTTTTATATAATCAGTATTATTCCCATCAGTAAACACTGCAATGCTATCTTCCCTTTTGCTATTTAAAATTCCATCAAAAGTATCTTCTAAACCCATCTTTTTCTCTCCTACATACCCAATTACATGTCTTGCTAAAGAATTTTGCGAATACCTTTGAGGCAAAGCTAACTTAAAAATGCCTATAGGTAATTTGGTGTCTAAATTAAATTTAACTTCATATTCCACATAATCTTTTGCACTGCGAAGGGACTTTAATACATCCTCATAGTCTACTGCAGCAATCTCACTTATAACCTTAGCGGCTTTTTCTTTGTCAGTTAACATTTTAGGTATCGCAAATATATATTCTTTATATTCTCTATCTGTAAAAGGAATCATATTCCTGTCGTATATTTCTCCTCTTCTCTCCAAAATTTTAAAGCTTCTAATTTTTTGTTCCACTGCTTTTTGAGAATAAAAATCTCCTTTGATTATCTGAATGTAAAAAAGCCTAAAAATCAATGTTAACATTAAAATTGACAAAACTACCCTCAAAAAAACAATCCTATAATTCCTATTTTCCATAAAACTTTGCTCCTTTCAGGAAAAAGTATTCCCAAAAGGAGCAAGTTTTAACCTAATTTTTAATTTCTCGACGCAGTATAAAAAATTCTTCTACAGGATACTTTACAGGAATTTTTACTATCATTTGAGGATGGGGAGCTACCTCAATCTCATTTCCTTCTTCATCCCACATTTTTTCAATTTGCTGCTCAAACTCTACTTTAGGACCCATAATCTCAATTTTATCTCCCACAAACATCCTATTTCTTTGCTCTACAACAGCAATTCCCCTGTTTGGGTCATATTCTTTTACAATTCCTACAAAATCATGAGTCCGGATATATTTTGAAGACTCATAATTTTGAGCATCAGGACCTGGTTTGCCAAAATAAAACCCCGTGGTAAATCCTCTGTGACTTGCTTTAGCAACCTCTTCAAGAAGTTTTTTGTCAAAAACATAATCTCTTCCTTTTTCAAGGTAATCGTCAATCGCCTTTCTGTAAGCCCTTGTCACTACAGCAACATAGTAAGCACTCTTGTTTCTTCCCTCAATTTTAAAGCTTGTAACTCCAGCCTCAACAAGTTCCGGAATGTACTCTATCATGCATAGGTCTTTAGAATTCATAATATATGTGCCCCTTTCATCTTCGAAAATGGGCATATACTCTCCTGGCCTTTTTTCTTCTACAAGATAATATTTCCACCGGCAAGGTTGTGCACATTCTCCTTTATTAGAATCTCTTCCTGTAAGGTAATTACTTAAAAGGCACCTTCCTGAGTAAGAAATGCACATAGCTCCATGGACAAATGCCTCTAATTCTAAAGTTTTTGGTGTTTTCTCTCTTATTTCTTTTATTTCCTTTAAAGATAGTTCCCTTGCCAGAATTATTCTTTTTGCACCTAAATTATGCCAAAACAGAGCACTTTTATAATTCACATTATTTGCTTGCGTACTTATATGAACATCTACTTCAGGAGCTACTTCTTTTACAATAGAAAAAATCCCTGGGTCAGAAAGAATAATAGCATCTATGCCAAGGTCAACGACTGATTTAATGTATTCAGGCAATCCTTCCAAATCCTCATTGTGGGGAAAGATATTTATAGTAATATATGCTTTTTTTCCACTTTTCCTCACATACTTTATTGCCTCTTTTATCTCTTCAAGGGTCAAACCAACAGAAGCCCTTAAACTATAATGTTTCCCTCCAAAATATACCGCATCTGCTCCGTAATTTATAGCTATTTTTAACCTTTCCAAATCTCCAACCGGTGCCAAAAGCTCTAACATGATTATTCCTCCTTAAAGCTTACCGCTAATCCGTCTCCTAAAGGCAAAATTACCGTGTACAAAGTTTTATCTTGATATAATATTTCTATAAATTCTCTCATTCTGTACACAATAGTTCTTCTCTTATGTTTTACATTTTTCTCATTTACAACATATCCCTTATACAAAATATTGTCCCACAAGATTACGCCCTCTTTGCTTAAAAGTCTTTTCAGCTCTTTGTAAAATTCTATATATTGCCCTTTCGCCGCATCTACAAAAATCAAATCGTACATCTTAGTTAAATTTGGAAGAACTTGTTGTGCTTCTCCACAAATAAGCTCGATTCTATCTTCTACTTTTGCTTTCTTAAAATTTTCTTTAGCTATTTCAGCCAAATTTATATCCCTTTCAATAGTAACTACACTAACTTCTGAATAAGCTTTTGCCATTATTATAGTAGAATAGCCAATAGCGGTACCTATCTCTAATATATTGTTAGGCTTTTTTAGCTTCACAATAAAACTTAAAAAATCAGCGACCTCCGGTTTCGCAATAGGGATATAATTTTCGTAGGCATATTTCTCTATCTCATCTAAAGGATATCCAAATTTATGAGTTATCCCTCTTACAAATTTTATATCATTTGGAGTTATTTCCATAGCTCAACCCTTTCATTTAGTATTATTATTTTCATTTGCTTCAATTTCTTTCTGAGCTTTTAAATGGTCTTCATAAGTTATACTGAAAATATGAGACCCATCTTTCTTTGCAACATAATAGTAAAAGTCATGCTTAGCTGGAAAAAGAGCTGCTTTAATAGATTTAAGTCCAGGATTGCAAATGGGACCTATAGGAAGTCCATAGTGTTGGTAGGTATTGTAAGGGGAATCTACCTCCAAATCTTTGTACAAAAGTTTATCCTTGTGTTCCCCTAATGCATATTGTACAGTGGCATCTATTTGTAGTTTCATATGTTTTTTTAAACGGTTGTATATAACACCTGCAATTAAAGGTCTATCTTTATCTACCACAGCTTCTTTTTCTATCATAGAAGCTATTATCACAATTTGATCAGGTGTCATTCCTACATATTTCGCATTATCCTTTATAGTACTATTATAAACTTGTTGAAACCTGTTAAGCATAATATTTATTATTTCTTTTTCGCCAGCCTCTACAGGTATTTGATAAGTATCGGGAAAAAGGTACCCTTCTAATCTACTCGGTCTATCTTTAGGTATATCTTTAAAAAAATCATAGTTAAAAGTATCTCTTTGTGCAACTTCTAAAAATTTATCTTTATTTACTAATCCTAATTGCGATAACTTATCGGCTATATCTTTAACAGTATATCCTTCTGGAATCGTCACTTTTATTGTCTCCTCTTGTGCTTTACCTGCAAATATTTTCCTGATTATTTGATCAGTACTCATGTTAGGGCTTAAAAGGTATTTTCCTGCTTGTAATTTTCCATCAGTACCTAAAACTTTTGCTCTCCATATAAAAAACCATTCATTCTTAATTAAATTATTCTCTTTTAATACCTTGGCTATTTGTACGGTAGAATACCCTTTGGGAATATTTACAATCTTTTGAGGTGCATCACTTGTAGTAGTTACTGGTTGAAAAAGACTTTGATAGTATACAAAAGCAGAAAAAAAGAAAAAAAGTATAGTTACTACTACCACAGCATATCTGCTTTTTCTTTTGTATTCGACATTATTCATTACATTTCTCTCCCTTGGGTAGGTATATCTAAATTATATAATTAATTAAAAATAAGTAAGCTTTCCGCTTACCTCAGACTTAGACAAACTTTCGTAAAGGAGATATTTTGCAATCGGTGCGACTTGTTACAAAGCGATAACAAAACTTAGCAAGACAGAGGGCGGAGGCAGGGCCGAAGCCACGGATGGCGGAGGCGGGCACCTTAAGGCATGGAGGCCGATTGTGCCCGGTACCCTGCCGGAGTCCGAAGGTCGAGCTTTAGTTTTGTCGCTTTGGAACATCGGAACGACGATGCAAAATATCTCCTTTTAAAATTTTTTAACTTTGTCAACAAACTGAAGTAAGCTTTCCGCTTACCTGTTTTTATAAAGAATACTTATCTTTTAATCTTTTATATACTGTAACCACTACATACCCAAATACACCTGTCACAATAGCTTCACTTAAAGCGATATATAAAGCTACAAGATAATAGGGCATTTTCGTGAAATAACTTACCCATATTGAAACAATAATGGCATTTAATATTATAGGAGGCAATATACCTTTGTAAAAGATATTAGTCCTTGATGTAAGGTACGCAGCAAGTAATGTCACTAAACTTCCACCTAAAATATCGAGAAGTCCAAAAGGGCTTCCTATATTGGCTAATAAGCATCCTATAAAAACCCCCCATATTGCTGCCGGCTCTACCATGGGTAATACAACTAAAGATTCAGATATTCTAAATTGAATAGGGCCATAAGAAACACTCCCTAAAAGAATAGTAACAACAAAGTAAATGGCTGCAATGACTCCTGCTTTTACAATGTACTTAGTATCTATTCTTTTCATCTACTTCATCTCCATCGGTTCCATGATTATTTTTAGTATATCATCCATTATCTTGCCAAGAGTATACTCTAGAGACAAGTAAGAACTTATCTCAGGATTAAGATTTAATATCTCCCATAGCTTTTCTAACACTTCTTTTTCTTTAGGATCTATTTTTTCCCCTGCTAACTCTTTAGCTTGTATTTCTAATTGTTTTTTTCTAAAATCTTCTAACATTTTCTTATTTTGCTCATTTTCATTTATTTTTTGATATGCCTCTTTTAAAGCTTTGTATTCTGGCAACTGTCTTATAGCATTAGCCAGTTCATAAGCTTTATCGTAGACATTCATATTTAAGAGCCTCCTGGTTAAATTTCCATTATGATTGGCAATATCATAGGGTTTCTCTTAGTTTTTTCATATAAGAAGCTGCTTAAATTGTCTTTTATCATTGATTTTATAGTAGCCCATTCGCTAATTTCCTCTTTCTCACACTTTGATAACACATCTCTGACAATATTTTTGGATTCCTCCATTAAATCCTCCGATTCTCTCACATATACAAATCCTCTCGAAATTATGTCGGGACCCGCTATAATTCCTCCAGTCTCTTTAGAAATAGTAACTACTACTACTAACAAGCCATCTTGAGCCAAATGTTTTCTATCTCTTAAAACAATATTCCCCACATCCCCAACTCCCAAGCCATCTACTAAGACTTTGCCAGCTGTTACTGTCCCCGCAATTCTTCCGGAATTTTTTGTAAACTCTAACACTGTTCCATTATCTACCACAAAGATATTTTGAGGAGGCATTCCCAAAGTCTCTGCAAGCTTAGCATGCTGAACTAAATGTCTGTATTCACCATGAACAGGAATGAAGAATTTAGGTTTTATTAATGTATTAAGTAGCTTAATCTCTTCTTGACAGGCGTGACCTGATACGTGAATATCTGCCAATGCTTCATAAATTACATTGGCACCTTTTTTAAATAATTGGTTGATGACGCGAGAAATAAGTTTTTCATTTCCCGGAATAGCAGAAGCAGAAATTATCACTGTATCTCCTGGTACAATCTCTACTTTTTTATGCTCAGAAGAAGCCATTCTGGTAAGAGCTGACATAGGTTCCCCTTGGCTGCCTGTCGTTATAATGACAACTTTATCATGAGGCAATTTATTGGCTTCATCAATATCAATCAAAAGGCCATCAGGAACAATTAAATAGCCTAATTCCATCGCTACATTAACTACATTTAACATGCTTCTGCCTGAAATAGCAACCTTTCTTCCGTACTTGTGAGCAGAATCTATAATTTGTTGTACTCTGTGGATGTTAGAAGCAAAAGTTGCCACTATAATTCGCTGTTCTGCTTTCCTGAATAGATTGTCAAAAGTTTCTCCTACTGTCCTTTCTGACATGGTATAACCCGGTCTTTCAATATTAGTACTATCGCACAACATCACAAGTACCCCTTTTTCCCCTAACTGGGCAAAGCGGTGTAAGTCTGGTATTTCTCCCCCTATAGGAGTAAAGTCTATTTTGAAATCTCCCGAGTGGAAAACCGTCCCAACAGGAGTATGAATAGCTAAAGCCGCAGAATCTGCAATACTATGAGAAGTTCTTACAAACTCCACTTTAAACTGACCAATTTCGACAATCTCTCTCGGCTTCACTGTTATCAATTTACTATCTTTTAAAATACCCTGTTCTTTTAACTTATATTCTACTAAACCTATAGTCAGACGAGTCCCATACACAGGAACATTAAGTTGTTTTAAGACATAGGGTAATGCCCCAATATGGTCTTCGTGACCATGAGTTAAAACAATTGCTCTTACTTTTTCCCGATTTTTCAATAAATAAGTAATGTCGGGAATGACAAGGTCTATTCCCAACATTTCATCATCTGGAAAAGCAAGACCGCAATCCACAACTATAATGTCATTTCCGAATTCAAAAACCGTCATGTTTTTGCCGATCTCATTTAACCCGCCCAACGGTATTATTTTGAGTTTTGCCTTGTGTGCCAAATACTTATCTCCTTTCATTAGATATTTTTAGCTTTAATTTTATTTTCCCCCAAAAACCCAAAAACACTTACCCGTACCTTACACCAGTTAATATAAATTATACTTTATTTGAAAGGATACTTCAACCCTGTTAATGTAAATTATTTCTCAAATAAAAGCTAATTTAATTATAACTCTTCCTACATTTGCTACAATAACCAAAGAATTTCACGTTGTGATCTATTATTTCAAAATCTTTAGTTTTTTCTATTGCCTCTTCTAAATTCTCCAAAAGGTCTCCTTCCATTTCTATAACTGCTCCACATTTCAAACAAATAAGATGATGATGCTGATGGTTTTCATTATGATATAGCTCGTATCTATTTCGACCATCGTCAAAATTTAATTTATAAACAATACCTAATTCCTCAAATAACTGAAGGGTCCTGTAAACCGTAGCAAGCCCTATTTCAGGATATTTTAACCTTACAAGGTCATATATTTCCTCAGATGAAAGATGTTTATCCCTATTTTCCATAATAACGTCCAATATCACACGCCTTTGAGTTGTCAACTTATATCCTTTATCTTTTAATTTTTCTTTAAATTTTTCAATTTCATTCATCTAAATCACCGCCAAATAATATCAACTACTATTAGTTTATGATATTCATTTTCAATTGTCAAACACTTTTTTGATTTTTTAGCAAATATCAAACTTTATATTAGAGAAAGATATTTCAATTGAGAATCTTATTCCTCTTTTACATAGAAATCAAATTTTGAGGATATATAAAATTAAGATATACCAAAGCGGTATACCTTAATTAATTTCATTCTAATTTTAATTTACTCTTCATCGTCAAAATCTTCATCATCATAATATTCTTCATACTCTTCCATCAACTCATTGTATGCTTCGACAGCATCGTTGAACTCGTCTTCGTCTTCAATCCCTACAAAAATATCATTGCCATTTTCATCTTGTTCCACTCTCAAGATGTAAGCATCTTCTCCATCACCATCGACAGGGACCACAACTGCATACCTGGTATCGTCAAGGTCAAATGATGCTACAAGTTCGAAGTCTACTTCATGGCCGTGCTCGTCGATTAACTGAATGATTTCTGGTTCCATACTATTTCACCTCAATTCTACTTCAAGATAATGTAATTGTATAACATACCAAAAAGACTGTCAAGTTTTTAATAAAAATTTATTTATTTTTTTGTGAATCTAAGTAGTTCTGAAGTATAAGAACTGCAGCCAGCTTATCAATTACTTCTTTTCTCTTTGCCCTACTTATATCAGCACTTTCTATTAAAACTCTCTCCGCTTCTACTGTAGTAAGCCTTTCATCCCATAATATTATTGGTATATTAATAGCTTCCCTCAAGCGTTCAACAAATCTCACAACTTTTTGTCCTTGTGGTCCCAAAGTCCCACTCATATTCTTAGGTAATCCTACAATTATCATTCCCACTTCATATTTATTTATTATTTGTTTTATTCTCTCAAAGTCTTTTTTGTTACTACTTCTTTTAATAGTAGTAAGTCCCTGTGCAATTGTGCCTGATAAGTCACTTATAGCGACCCCGATTGTTTTATCCCCAACATCTAAACTCATAATCCTCAAAAAAATCTCTCCATTCTAAAATTGCCTCACTTTGTGTGAGGAAATCAGTTTGTTGACAAAGTTAAAAAATTTTCAAAGGAGATATTTTGCATCGTCGTTCCGATGTTCCAAAGCGACAAAACTAAAGCTCGACCTTCAGGCTCCGGCAGGGTACCGGGCACAATCGGCATCCATGCCTTAAGGTGCCCGCCTCCGCCATCCGTGGCTTCGTCCCTGCCTCCGCCCTCTGTCTTGCTAAGTTTTGTTATCGCTTTGTAACAAGTCGCACCGATTGCAAAATATCTCCTTTACGAAAGTTTGTCTACAGTCTGATTGCCTCACTTTGTGTGAGGCAATTTCATTTTTCTTATTTTGGGGAAGACAAATACTCTCTCAAAAGTTCTTCTACTAATTCATCTCTTTCAATTTTTCTTATCAAATTTCTCGCATTTTTATGGCTGGTTATATAAGTAGGGTCCCCAGACAATATATAACCTACTATTTGATTAATTGGATTATAACCTTTTTCAGAAAGTGCTTCATACACTGCTGTCAATATCTCTTTAACAGTTTTTCTATCAGTTGTAACGTGATACCTTTGAGTTTGTTCGTTTTTATCTACCATAATATATCACCTCTAGATACATTTAACTACCATCAACTTTATAATAACCTATATTTACTTGGCTAGTCAAGCTTTTCTCAATTTTTTAACTGTTCTTTTACAATTTCTATTGCTTTGTTTAACGCTTCCTCCACCTTAAATGGATTTTTGCCTGTTCCTTGAGCCATGTCTGGTCTTCCACCGCCATTTCCTTCAGATACTTTGCACACCTCTTTAATAACAGCTCCTATATTTATTCCTTTTTGAACAACATCTTTAGTAGCCATACCGACAAATATGGCTTTTTCAGGGGCAGAAGATGCTAATACTATTACTGCAGTTTTTAATTTATCTTTTAAAATATCTCCCAATACCTTCAAAGCCTCACTATCATAATCTTCAACCTTTGAAACCACTACTTTTATACCATCTAATGAAATAGCAGAATTGATTAAGCTATTTGCCAAAATAGAAGCCATTTTTATTTTTAATTGTTCTATCTCTTTATCCTTTGTCTTTAAAACTTGCTGTAAACTCCCAATTTTTGAAATTATCTCTTTATCTTGGGATTTTAATAAATCAGAAGCCTCTTTTAATATCTCTTCTTTTTCCTCTAAATATTTTATTGCGGCCAATCCTGTTAAAGCTTCAATTCTTCTTAAACCTGCACCAACTGCAGTTTCAGATAGAATCTTAAAAATCCCTATTTCGTTAGTATTTTTAACATGAGTTCCACCGCAAAGTTCCATGCTGTAATCGTCAATTTTTACAACCCTTACTTTATCCCCGTACTTTTCTGTAAATAATGCAACAGCTCCTTCTTTTACTGCTTCATCATAAGTTTTTTCTTCAATATGCACATTTAAACTTTGGTATATCTTTTCATTAACCCTATTTTCTATTTGCTTTAACTCTTCTTTAGTCACCGCTTGATAATGTGAAAAATCAAATCTTAATCGATCATCAGCCACAAGAGAACCAGCCTGATGCACATGGTCTCCTAATATCTCCTTTAGGGCTTTATGAAGAAGATGAGTTGCAGTGTGGTTTCTTGCAGCATTCCTTCGACTTACCACATCAATTTGAGCTTTTACTTCATCTCCTACTGAAATTAAACCTCTTTCAATTGTTCCAATGTGTATAAACTTATCTCCTACTTTTTTACAGTCTTTTACTTTTATCAAAGCATTTTCATTCTCTAGAATTCCCTTGTCTCCTATCTGCCCACCACTTTCAGCATAGAAAGGAGTAACATCTAGTATGATACTCACACCATCTCCCGCTTCTGCTTCCTCAACAAGCTCTTCATCTTTTACAATAGCCAAAACTTTTGAATTGCTTTCATAAGTATCATATCCCACAAATTTTGTCTTAACATCTCCTAAAGTAGAATATATGTCTTGTTCCCACAAACTATTATCTTCTTTTCTGCTACTCCTCGCTCTTATCCTTTGTTTCTCCAGCTCCCTTGTATATCCTTCTTCATCAACAGTAATGCCAGCTTCTTGCAAAATTTCTTTTGTTAAATCCAATGGAAACCCATAGGTATCATATAGTTTAAAAGCCCTAGAACCTTCTAATATGGTCTTCCCTTGTACTTTTAGTTCGTTTATATAATCTTGTAAAATTGTAAGTCCTTGATCTATTGTCTCCTTAAATCTTTCTTCTTCCAGTTTGATTATTCGCTTTATATAGTCCTTTCTCTCAATTATTTCAGGATATGCCTCTCCATAATTTTCTACAACTGAATCTACCACTTTATACAAGAAGGTATCGTTTATCCCCAGCAATTTACCGTGCCTCGCAGCCCTTCTTAAAAGCCTTCTCAAAACATAGCCTCTTCCTTCATTAGAAGGCAGAATTCCATCTGATATCATGAAAGTTATCCCTCTTATATGGTCAGTGATAACTCTCAAAGACACATCTTTTTCTGCATCTTTTCCATACTCTACTTCCGCAATCTTAGATACAAAATTAGTTATGCCTCTTATTACATCTACATCAAATATACTGTCGACTTCCTGCATTATTGTCGCTATTCTCTCAAGCCCCATGCCTGTGTCAATATTTGGATTAGGAAGCCTATGATAATTTCCTTGTTCATCCTTATTGAACTGAGTAAAAACTAAATTCCAAAATTCAATAAACCTATCGCAATCGCATCCAACTCCACAAGTAGGTTTCCCACAGCCTTTTTCTTCACCTCTATCAAAATAAATCTCTGAAGAGGGGCCACAAGGTCCTGTGCCAATCTCCCAGAAATTATCTTCTTTTCCCATCCTTACAATTCTTTCAGGAGGTAATCCAACTATTTTATTCCAAATCTCAAATGCTTCATCGTCTTCCTCATAAATTGATACCCATAACCTGTCAACTGGCAACTTCAAAATTTCTGTTACAAATTCCCAGGCCCACGGAATAGCTTCTTTTTTGAAATAATCACCAAAAGAAAAGTTACCCAACATTTCAAAAAAAGTACCGTGACGTGCTGTTTTACCCACTCTTTCAATATCCGGAGTCCTTATACATCTTTGGCAAGTAATTACTCGTTTGCTGGGGGGAGTTTCTTTTCCTGTAAAATAGGGTTTTAAAGGAGCCATCCCAGAATTAATTAATAATAAACTTTTATCATTTTTAGGAATTAGAGAAAAACTTGGTAGTCTGAGATGCCCTTTGCTTTCAAAAAAGCTTAAAAATTTTTCTCTAATTTCGTTCATTCCGAGTTTTTCCATAAAAATCCTCCTTCTTGATACAATAAAAACCGTCCCAAATTTGGGGACGGGCTTTTACCCGCTCTTTTTTGAGTATATTATACAAGATTGAACATAGCAAGTCAATAACTGGTTTATTTCTCAATAAAAATTTCTGTTACAATAACTTTCCCTATTGCCACAACAGGCACAGATAATAAAAGTCCCCAGACGCCAAAAAGTTCTTCCCCTGCAATCAATGAAAAAATCACTGTAATTGGATGAAGTCCTACACTATCACTAATTATTTTAGGTGTTATAAAGACATTTTCTATTTGTTGCACTAAAAGACACATAAATAAAGCCCAAAAGCCTTTAGATAAAGAATCAAGGAGCCCTATTAAAACGGCAGGAATAATTGACAAGATAGGGCCTAGGTAGGGAATTATATTTAATATTCCTGCCAATATTCCTATTAAAAAAGCATATTTAACTTTAATTAGAGAAAGGCCTATACTTGTAAAAATAGCAACAAAGATAGAAAGATATATTTGTGCTCTTATGTATTTACTCAAAATTTTGTCTATTTTTTTTAAAATAATGGAGAAACTACCATGATATTTGGCAGGAATTACTTTTTCAATTTCTTTTTTAAACAAATTTTTATCCTTTAAAAGATAAAAAGTAATAATCGGTACAATTATCACATCTATAATATCTTTTAATATTGCAACAGCAGATTTAAAAGCCATATCGACACGGGAGGCAAAAAGATTATTTAGGACATTCAAATTTTTATCTAAAACTTTTTCAAATTGAGGTGGTAAATAAGAAAAATAGTTAAATTTTAGTTGAAGCAAAATTTTTTGTAGTTCTTCAGTATAGAAAGGTATCATTTTTACAAAAATAACCATTTCATTTATCAACAAAGGGAGAATGTAAAAAGAAAAAAATAGTATTACCAAAGCAACAATTAAAAACACTAGAAGAATAGACAAAAAACTAGAAAAACCCTTTGAATTAAAAAATTTTACCATTGGATTTAATAAATAGGCTATTAAGGCGGAAACAAAAAAAGGGGAAAGTATATTTTTAATACTCACCCAATTCTTTATAAAAAAATATAATAAACCTATTGTACCAATGATTAAAAAAATTAGATACACTTTTTTAACTTGCATTTTATCACCTGAAAAATTTATCTAACTTTTATTTTGTTCATTGTACGCCATATTTTTGTTATATTTTTTTCTATCATATCTTTATAACGTCTATATTTTTTCATATCTATTTTGGGAATTATATATGCAGCAGCTACTATTCCTGCCAAAAATCCCTTTATATATTTGTCTCTATTCATAAAAGCCCTCCTTTGAAATCTAAAAAAGTTTCTGCTTTTTATAGATTTCCCTCTTTAAAATAAAAAATGCACACTTTTTGTGTGCACTATCTCACCTTTTTCTCAATTATTCCTCCTCCTACTACTACATCTTTATCGTAAAAGACAACTGATTGTCCTGGAGTTATAGCTCTTTGAGGTTTTAAAAATTTTACTAATACTTTATCTTCTTCATATGGCTTTATTATAGCCTCTTCTTCTTTAGCTGTATAGCGTATTTTTGCAGTTACCTTCATTTCCTTTTCTAGTTTTTTAATGGAAATAAAATTGTTATTTGAGGATATAAGCTCCTCTCCCCACACATCTTCTTGATGTCCAACAACAACCACATTGTTTTTCACATCTATATCCACGACGTATAAAGGTCTATCAGAAGATAAACCCAATCCTCTTCTCTGACCAATTGTATAGTGTATTATTCCCTTATGATACCCTAAAAATTTACCGTAAACATCTCTAAATTCTCCTGGCTTTATCTCATCTTTAACTTGCCTTTTTATAAATCCGCTGTAATCATTATCTGGGATAAAACAAATTTCTTGACTTTCTGGCTTTTTAGCAACAGGTAGCTTTAACTCCTCTGCCAAAGCTCTTATTTCTTCTTTTTTGTAATTTCCTAAAGGGAAAAGAGCATGCTCTAACTGCTTCTGTGTCAAATGATATAAGACATAGCTTTGATCTTTATAAGAATCTATACCTTTTTTTAATAAATATCTTTTTGTTTTTTCATCATAGTCTTTTCTGACATAATGGCCTGTAGCAATGTAATAAGCTCCCAACTCAAATGCTTTCTCAAGAAGCTCTCCAAATTTTATTTGCCTATTACATAATACACAAGGATTAGGAGTCCTTCCTTTTAAATATTCATTGACAAAATAATTTACTATTTTATCGTAAAAGACTTCACTAAAATCAACTGTGTAATGAGGTATTAACAACATTTCTGCAACTTTTTTTGCATCTTGTATAGCTCTTAAAGAACAACAGTTCTTATTGCTATCAAAAGCTTTAGCTTCATGGTCTACCCATACTTTCATTGTAAGGCCTATAACATCAAATCCTTCTTTTTTTAAAAGATATGCAGCTACAGAGCTATCTACTCCTCCACTCATTCCAATTACTACTCTATTGCTTATCTCCATATTATATATAAAATCCTCCCTTAAAAATCCTAAAATTATTATTTCCCTAAATGTAATACATAAAAGCACTTTTTTGATTTAATCGCCTGTAATCATCTACCATATCCTGTAAAGTAATAGAGTCTATCACTTTATTTATACTGTCTCTTATTCTTTCCATCACCAACTTCGTCGGACAACCTCCTGCTCTGCTGCACTCAAAAGGAGTATCTTCCAAAACGCAATCTGCAGGAGCCAGCGATCCTTCCAATGTTCTTATCACATCTCCAACGGTTATCTTATCAGGAGGAGCTGCTAGCATATATCCTCCCTGTGCTCCTCTGACACTTTTCACAAGGTCAGCTTTTCTAAGGATTGCTATAAGCTGTTCTAAATAATGCTCAGAAAGTCCCTCATTTTCTGCTATAGTTTTTAAAGAAATCGGGCCCTCCCCGTAGTAAAGGGCTAATTCAAACATAGCTTGTATCCCATATCGACCTTTTGTAGATAGTTTCACGATTATCCACCCCTGAATTCCTACTATTTTACCCGGATTTCAACAAAAAGAATACCACTTAAAAAAGTGGTTGTCAACACTTGATTTTCTATAATTCTTTTGCTTTATCTTGCAAAGAACCCGGCATTATTTGCATTAGTTCTATTCTATTTCCATCAGGGTCTTCTATCCAATATTGATAATTTCCATCTGCCCCCATCATAGGCTGCCCCTTTATTTCCAAGCCTCTCTTTTTTAGTTCTTCTAATGTAGCAAAAATATCATCTACATGTAGACACAAATGTTTAAACCCTATCCTTTCATCTTCATCTTTTCCCTTGTCTATCCCTCCTGGGAAAAGTTCAATGAATTGTCCTTCCACCACTTTTAAGTACACAAGCATTAATTCTCCATTTTCATGGTTAAGCCTAAAAGCTTCTTTTAGTCCCAATTTGCCACAGTAAAATTCTAAACTTTCATCAAGGTCTTTAACTTTGTAGGCTACATGGCCTAAACCTATTATCACACTAAAACCTCCCAAAAATATTATTCCTTTTTATTTTTATTATAACAGTAAATTAATGTTTTTCATAATGCAAAAAGAGGCTTATTTTTTTACGCTTCTCAGCTTGTTGACAAAGTCAAAAATTTTAAAATAGGATATTTTGCATCGTCACTCCGATGTTCCAAAGCGACAAAACTAAACTCGACCGTCGGGTTCCGGCAGGGTACCGGGCACAATCGGCATCCATGCCTTAAGGTGCCCGCCTCCGCCATCCTTGGCTTCGGCCCTGCCTCCACCCTCGGTCTTGCTAAGTTTTGTTACCGCTTTGTCACAAGTCGCACCGATTGCAAAATATCCTATTTTTGAAAGTTTGTCTACAGTCGGAGAGGCGTATTTTTTACGCCTCTTCAATGACTTTTTCTACATATTCAGATGTAGAACAGGATAAAATCCCTCCATATCTCAGCTTGAACTTTATTATATCTCCTACCTTATACGGAAATTGGGAATTTGTAACATTGACAATTAAATGATCGCTGCTTGAACCTATTAATTCAATAGAGCTGTCTATAGGAATTAGGTCATTCATATTGACATCTTGTTTCCCTATAGCCAAAATTGCCCTTTTCATTATCCCTCTATCCACATATACTTGTCTTTCTCCAAAAGCGTCCATTCCTAATATACCTCGTGGATAAGAAGGTTTTTCTTTTAATTCGACTATCTGTGCTTCTAAAGTAAATACATCGTCATAAGTATGGGGAATTCTGTCTCCAAAAGCCGTTTCCCTACCTAAGACAATAGCTTCTCCTATTCTAAGTTGCGTTATTCCTCTTGGTATGAGACCATTTTGAACTAAGTACAGACTGCTTGAGTTTCCTCCTGAGACTATATCTAAATTCAAGTTGAATTTTTTGTTGATAGAATTTTTTATTTCCACAAGCTCTTCTAGTATATCTGGCGTAGGGATAACTGAACCATAACAAGTTAAATTAGTACCTATTCCCCTTAATTTTATACCTTCTAGTTTTACTATTTGTTCTACTATTGGAATAACACCCTCTTTCAATACGCCCTCTCTCAAATCCCCCAAGTCTACCATTAAGATTATTTCATGAGTTTTCCTTTGTTTTTTTGCCTCTTCTGACAGACTTTTTATTGTATCTATTTCTGAGTTTAGGCTTATATCTGCATATTTTATAACTTCTTCCACTTCACTTTTCATGGGAATTCGAAGAAGCATTTTAGGTACCGGTATGTGTTGTAATTTTTTTAAATTTTTAATTCGAGAATCTCCTAAAATTTCTGCTCCACCTTTTACCATCGTCTGTGCTACTTCTGGAATAGCACAAAAAACTTTTGTAACACCTACTACCTTTATATTTCTCTTTTCACACAAATTAACGATAGTTTGCGTATTTTCTCGAAGTTTTTCTAAGTTTATTCTCAACAAGGGATACACTTAATCTCCCCCATTTCTACATTCTAAAGCTGTTTTTAATCAATTTCAGAGCCTCATCAGGGTACTTTTTAGACAAAACACCACAGGCTGCCATAATATAATCTCTGTCAATTAAAACTTTTGCCGATGAAGGAGGATAAAGCTCTTTTCCACTTCCCTCATCATTTATATTTCCTAATAATTTTTCTCCTCCTTCAAGTCTTGAAAATATTCCACCGGTACCTATTATCCATTTAACATTTGTCAAATCTCTTCCTTCCGCATAAAAGGTTCTTCCTGTAGGTCCAAAATAACTGCTTAATTTACCTGCGTGGCGCTTTACTGCCACTTCTAATGCCTTGTTTGCAAGATACAACACAAATTCTTTTTCTTCTTCTTTTTGGGGTATTGGCTTTATATTGTTTATTAGTTCATCTGCATTGCTGAATTTTTTATATATATCCTCTCCACACAAATCAAATAAATTTCTTGAATTAACAAAAACCCCTAAATCCCCCTCTACTGTGCGTTTAGCCAAAGGCTCTGGATTTACAGTTATTTTTTGTATTTCATCGCTTCCTTCAGTAACAGAATGAACATCTGTAGTAGCTCCACCTATATCTACTGCCATCAAATCACCTATGTCATTGTAAAGAAGTATAGCACATTCCATGACAGCACCTGGCGTTGGGATTATATTTCCTGTCACCAATTCTTTTACTTTACTCATACCTGGCGCTGTTACAATATGCTTTTCAAAAACTTTCTGAATCATTTTTCTTGTCGGTTCTACATTTAAATTATCAATTGATGGATAAACATTGTCTACAATGTATACTTCCTGACCGGCTTCTTGAAAAATGTAGGAAATTTCTTCTCTATTTTCTATGTTGCCTGCATAAATTACTGGCACATTCAACTTTAATTCCGCCAATTTTTCTCCATTATAAAGAGCAGTTTCTCTATCTCCGTAATCCACTCCACCTGCTAAAAGTATTATGTTTGGTTTGATTTGTTTTATTTTTTCTAAATCTGTTCTTCTCAGTTTTCCTGCTGTTATAAGTTTTATATTAGCTCCTGCTCCAAGGGCAGCCTCTTTAGCTGCCCTTACAGTCATGTCGTAGACTAAGCCATGTACAGTCATTTTGAGGCCACCAGCAGCACTGCTACAAGCAAGCATCTCACTATATACAAAATCTCCAATTTTATCTTTTAAATCCTCAATAGCCCCCTCAAGGCCAATATTCACATCCCCATCTAAGACTGTGGTAGGAGCCATCCCCTGACCTATAAAAACAGGATCACTGCCCAGAACAAAAGCATTTACAGTTGTCGTAGTACTTCCAATCTCAGCTACAAGTATGTCAATTGTTTTCTTCATTTTCCTTTTCCCTTCTTTTTTTAACCAAAAAACTTGCCACTTGATTTCCTTTTGTGCCTCTTCCGAATCCTGCATCAAAGCCAACACTTTTAGCAAGGTCGTTTGTAATTTGCGTACCTCCACCTACTAAAATTACTTTATCCCTTATTCCCTTTTCTACACAGAGGTCGTGAATTTTTTTCATATTTTTTATATGGACATCATCATGGGTTATTATAGTGCTAACTAAAATAGCATCAGCATTTTCCTCTATAGCTGCATCAACTAACTTTTCTACAGGACAAGAAGTACCAAGGTAAGTAAATTTTATGCCATATTTTTCAATTCCGCCGTGTTTTATGTCCAAAATCTCTCGTAAGCCCACAGAATGCTCATCATTTCCTACAGTTGCAGCAACAACCTTCATAGGCTTTCTCTTAACATCTTCTTCTATTTCCTCATCTGAAAGTATTTCCTCTTGCGGCGGTATTTCTAATTCATTTTTGCCAATAGAAAATTGAACACGCCCTCTTACTTCCACGTACGTTCCCTCTGCAGGATGCATTGGAAGTTTACCTAAAACGACTACCTCAGTAAGCCCCAGCTTCTCTGCGTATTTAATAGCAGCATATTCAGCAGTCCTCTCATCTACAGGCAAAAATAGGTTCATACTTATTATCCCGTCTCCTGCCCATTCAACTTCTGGTTTTATTTTATCTCCTTTTCTATACTCCACAGTTTCTTTTAGCCTATTTTCTACATTGTCATTCTCATCCAATTCATCTATATATTGAATTTTTTCATGTTTACACAAGGTACAGCCATCTATCAAATCACAAGGCTTGTTAATTCCTTCTGGAAGATTATTGTATCCAAAATGGGAACATACAGGTGCCATATAGTCTTTATCTCTTTTGTAAACAGTACCGGCGCCAATACCGCCATTTATAGTTCTTACAATGCCATCTCCATTTCTCTCTGGATAATAGCCTGAATCCACAAAGAAGCCTTCTTCTACTGCCTTGAAGTATCCGCCAACTTCTAAAATTTCCTCCATAAAGAGAATAGCTCTCATTTTTAATTCTCTGACTTTTTTCCCTAACTCCCCATCAAAATTGAGTTTTACCATCTCTTTTAGACCGTCCATACCGATAAGGGCTTGTTTAGCAGTGTTTATTGCGTTGATATTGTTGTAATGCCATGGGACATTTCTTCCCTCATCAGGAGTAATAGTACTTTGTATATCTGCTGAGGTCAATCGAGATATTAAAAGGTTAAGCACATGTGTTACAGTTGCTTCTCTCATATCGTGTTCGATATACTTTGTGTTCATTTGCGCTCTCATTTTATAATCTTTAAAAAGCTGCCTCAAAGCTACTGCATACGGCAAATCCAAACGTATGGAAGGAGTTGGTGGAGCATTTGGTGGCACTGTAGATAAGGCTATGTTTTCTGGTTTTATTCCTACTTTTCTCGAATAAAGTGTATTTATAGCGTGCTGAACTAAAAGTTCAGGCATAACTTTCCATCCATATTTTGCTGTTGCATTGGCATTGTGAGCCCCATCAATTTGAAGTATATTAGCATCTGCCATTATTTTCTTAGCAACTGCTGCATCTACAAAAGACCTTACCATGTTTATATTTCTATAAAGGACATTGTACTGAGGGTCTTGATGGGCACCATTTACCCCTTCTTCAGCGAACATAACAGCTACTTCAGGACCAGCTATTCCACTTACATAAGAGTGAAAGTTTATAGGCCTACCGACCTCATCTTCAATTAAATCCAATGCTTTTCTCGTCGCTCTTATTTGTTTTCTCGAAATAGGAACTCCTCCTACACCTTCAGGTGTTCCTTCAATGAGTCCATCAAAATGGCTTTGTCCTAATGTTCTAATAACCATTATGTGGTCTGCTCCATGCCATGCTGCCATTCTCATGCGCCTTATATCATCTTCAAACCTTCCTGAAGCTATTTCTGTGGTTATCACACAATCTGGCTGAGGGTCAATGTTTCCAAAGTGTTTTGCAGCAGGTAAAGGAATACTGTTTTTAAGTGGTTTTGAAACCTGATAATACTCAAAATCGCCAATTTTGTGTTTACCTACATCCTCTCTCCAGTGCCATCCTCTTCTCCTGGGCACATATTTATCCAAATCCTTCAAAATTTCTTCAATATCTATTTTTTTATCCTTTTCAAGCTTCATTTTTACTAGCCTCCCTTGCTATATCATCAAGCACCTCCAAGTACTCTCCATTAGCTATTGATTTTCCAGCAGTGAGGTAATCCTTTTTAACCCTTTCTGCAACTTTCAACACAATACTTCCTGCTCCTTTTGGCAAAAGCCCTCTTTCCTCAATTCTGTTCACAATCTCCTTTGCCTCAATACTAGAAAAACCCATTCGTAAAAGCACAGAACGCTCAATAGATGGAGATGTGTGATAATAAGCCAATTCTATCAAGGGATCTACAATTTTTTCTGCCAATTTCCAAAAATATGCGTCTAGTTCTTCGTCTGTCATGTGCTTCAAGTGTTCACTCCTTGTTTCAAAATCGTCTTCTCGTCTCATACTAACCCTCCATTCTGTAATTCTGAAATTACTTCTTTTACAAATTCTTCACTGGATTTGGTATCTTCTGCTAAAAACTTGATGTCCTTATCTTTAGGTATTATTTCAAAATGTTGAACACAGTTTTTAATATAAGATTTTTTCAAATTCGAAAGATTGACTTCTCTTGCCTTTATCATAGAAGGATGTTCAGGCAAAATTATATTTTGTCCTGGTATCTCATCATCAGGATTTCCTACTAGAATATTTATGCCATTTTGCATAGCAAAAGTAAGCTGAGCAGTTGGATTTTTACCTGCTCCTGTATACTCTGTCTCCTGTACTACTATTATCTGGTCATTTTCCATTTGCTGTGCCAAACTGAAAGCTGCTGCCAAAGAGGTATTTCCCGCTGGTCCTCTTTCTAAACCTTCTAATTGAGCTAAAAGCTCTGTCATATAAAAGACTTCCCCTTGCTTGACAAGGTAATACCCATCCATGTACCTTAATGGCCTTGCAGCATTTCGAGGCACATCCGCCCTATCCGGCCAAGTTGCAAATGGGATTCCAAATCCTGTATGTCCAGTTGTAAAAGACTTTCTATTAAAATCTTTATCTGAGGCCATGTGAAGCCCTGTCAAATCAACACTTGCTCCGTACACCTTTGTATAAGCAGCTCCTGCTTTTATAAGTCCTCTCGCAGTACCTGTCAAATTGCCTCCCCCAGCATGGGTGGTCACAACAACATCGGGAAACTTACCAGTCTTCTCTTTTACTTGCTGAGCTATTTCATATCCCAATGTTTCAATACCAGCGACTCCAAAAGGAGTGTACAAAGAAGCATTAAAATATCCCGTTTCTTCTAATAACATCAAGTTTACATAAAATAATTCCGGTCCAACAGTTAATTGTACCACTTCTGCACCAAATGTTTCACATTTTCTTCCTTTTTCTAATATTTCTGGCTGACCTATACCTCTACTATCATAAGCTTCTTGCACTACGATGCATTTTAAACCTTTCATGGCAGCTTGTGAAGCCACTGCTGCTCCGTAATTACCACTAGTAGCAGCTATGACTCCCTTATATCCCTTTTGTTTTGCGTGATATATAGAAACACTAGCCCGCCTTTCTTTAAAGCTTCCTGAAGGGTTACAAGCTTCATCTTTTATAAAAATTCTGGCAGCTTTTCCTGTTGGTGAAACTTTTCTCGCTAATTCTGTTAAATTTTTAAGCTCTATAAGTGGAGTATCCCCTACATTTGCTTCTCTTTGTATTTTAATAATCTCTTCTAATGTATAGCCTGTTTCCTTCATCATTCTTTCATAGTCAAAAGCAATTCCACCTGATTCAAATCTCTCATAATCTATTCCTAAAGATTTTTTCATTATTTCGTTTTTCCTTGCCATTATTTCCTTATACCTACTCATTCTCTTCACCGCCATATAATATCTCTCTTGCTTTCATCCCTGCTTTTATAAGTTCAGAAATTGGATTACCAAAATCGTGAATATGCCGTGGATTTACTTCTACTAAAACTCCCTCTACAATTCTACCTGTAAAGGTTTTTATTTTAACTGTATCCCCAATCTCTCCATCTTCTAAAAGTAAACCTTTAACCCACATTGTCAAGGGAGTCTCTTTTGTATCTTGAGGTATATTTTCAGCTCTTTCCTCTGGTTCTAAAATTACCTGTTTAATTTTTACCCAATCGCCTTTTTGAGCCATTTTATCTCCTCCTAATCATATCCCTTGCATCACCCATAATAGCTCTAGGTACAGGCAAATCTAACATTGTAACAAGACCCGGCGCTGCGTTTATAACATGAGGTATCATATTGACACAAAGAGCAATAGTACCTAGGCCTCCAGGTATCTCAGGATTTATAGACAACTTTATATTTGGAGTTCCTTTAATCTCAATATAGTCTCCAGTCTCTACTCCTTCTTTGTCAGGTAATATCTGCTGCGGATGTTCCAATTCTATTTTTACCTCTCCATCTACCTTTCCATACCCTATTTGGCGACATCCAGCAACGTAACCTGGCTCAACTCTTGCATAAGGGGTCTCTCTATAAGTTTTAGAAACTATAGGCTGTCTTGTCTGCTCAATACTTGAAAGTTTCCAGCCTAAAGCATCGCAAATCATTGAGATGGACTCTGGAAATCCTATGTGCCCTGTAACAGTACCGTTTTTCACACCTTCTTCAAATTCCTCTGGAGTGAGGCCTACCCCTTGTTCTTCCATAACAGCTTTTCCAAAAGGAGATAAGTCATTAATTCTTGCTGCTTTAATGGAATCAACATTTACGCAAACTCCAGTCAGTGCAATAATTAAATAGTCTAATACAAATCCTGGATTTATTCCTGTACCTAAAACAGATACGCCATTTTCTCTTGCAAGTCTGTCAATTTCTTTAGCTAATTCTGGATGTTGTGCAGAAGGATATGACATCTCCTCAGCAGTTGTAATAACATTGATACCATTTTCTACCGCCAATTTAATGAGCGGAAAAACCCTTTCTACATATGAGGATGTAGCAATAACCGCTATATCAGCACTTCCTTTTTTTATAACATCTTGAGGTTCAGAAGTTATGTAAACAGGTTTAAAATTTGTTCCTAAAATTTCATTTAAATCCTTTCCTATTTTATTTGGATCTGTATCAATTGCTCCAACTATTTCCATTCCTTTTTTAGAAAGTATCATGTTAGCAATGCCGCTTCCCATTGCACCAAGTCCCCATACTACCACTTTTATGTTTTTCATTATATCACCTCTTAAAATTTTCTATACATCTATATTGTATACATTTACTTAAGTTAAATAAAAGCTTTTACATTCCTTAAAAAACGAAGAAAACCCAATTTAATATTGGGTTTTCTTCGTTTTACAAAAGTATGCCTTAATATGGTTCGATTTTCGTAATTTTTTGGAAAATTAAGCAATTCTTTTTATATTTATTCAAAGATAAAATCAAAATCCTGCATAATATGCAGGATTTTTAATTGCCCAGATGTTTTTCTAAAAATTTTACAAAGTCTGCTTTAGGTCTTGCTCCTATTATCTTATCTACCATTTTACCATTTTTGAAAAGTCCTATTGTAGGTATGCTCATTATCCTAAACTGCATTGCCAGTTCATTTTCTTCGTCTACGTTGACTTTTCCTACTTTAATCTTTCCTTTATACTCTTTTGCTAGTTCATCAATTATGGGAGCAACTAATCTACAAGGAGCGCACCATTCAGCCCAAAAATCTATCAATACTGGTACATCAGAATTTACAACTTCTTCTTCAAAATTATCATATGTAATTTCTACTTCAAGGGGCTCTTCTGACTTTGTAGTATCTTCATTTAGATACTTTTCAATGAATCTCACAAAATCTGCTTTAGGTCTTGCTCCTATAAGTTTACCAACCATTTTACCATTCTTGAAAAGCCCTATTGTGGGTATACTCATTATTCTAAATTTCATTGCTAATTCATTTTCTTCATCAACATTAATTTTACCTACTTTGATTTTTCCTTCATATTCTTTCGCTAATTCGTCAATTATTGGAGCCACCATTCTACAAGGCATACACCATTCAGCCCAAAAATCTATCAATACTGGTACGTCCGAATTTACAACTTCTTCTTCAAAATTTTCAAGTGTAATAACTAATTCTGCCATAAAACCACTCCTATACTTTTATTTCATTTTTATTTTTATACAAAGCAATTGCTTTATACATTTTATATTATAAAACAAATTGCTCACAAAACCTAACTTTTAAAGTCATTTCATAAATTTTATAAATGTTTCAACTAATTCCTCTATCATATCATCCTGCTTTTCAGTACAGATCGCTCCCTTTACACAGCTGGTAGTATAGCTTTTAAGAAGAATTTTACCAACGCTATTTATCGCAGACCTAACAGCAGCTACTTGTACCAGTACATCTACACAATGGGCGTCATTTTCAATCATTTTTTGTATGCCTTTTACTTGTCCTTCAATTTTTCTTAATCTTCTCAATAAATCTTCTTTGCTTTCTTGGTACATACTATACCTCCCAACCCCATCGGGGTATCCAAAGAATAGTATAAAAGTTTTTCAGAGATATGTCAATAGCCTTTTGTTATTTTTTTAATAAATCCTTAACTACCTCTGCAGCAAGTATGAGGCCGACAGCAGAAGGCACAAAAGAAATACTGCCAGGTACTGGTTTCGACATTTTTCTCTTTTCATTTTCATAAAAATTTTTTATAGGCTCTTCTTTAGAATACACCACTTTTAAAGATTTAATACCTCTTTTCTTAAGTTCTCTTCTTATTACTTTTGCTAAAGGACATACACTTGTTTGATAAATATCTGCCACTTCAAATTTTGTAGGATCTAATTTATTTCCTGCTCCCATACTGCTAATTATAGGTATACCCAATAAAGTGCATTTCACTATTAAATCCACTTTTGAAGATACTCTGTCAATTGCATCAATTACATAATCGTATTCTTTTGATAATAGTTTATCACTATTGTCGCTGGAGTAAAATTCTTTGAAAGCAAAAACCTGGGCTTGTGGATTTATCTCTAATATCCTTTCTTTCATTACATCAACTTTAGGTTTACCTATCGTACGAGTGGTAGCATGTATTTGCCTGTTTACATTTGTAACACATACATCGTCTCCATCTATTAAAACCAATTTTCCAATTCCTGCTCTTACTAAAGCTTCAACAGCAAAAGAACCTACTCCTCCTATTCCAAAAACAGCAACGGTACTGTTTTTAAGTTTTAAAAGTCCTTCTTTTCCTATTAAAAGCTCTGTGCGTGAAAAAATGTCCACACTTTTCCCTCCATAAAAAAACCCCATAGTGCCGTGCTCCCCGGTAGTTCTTGAACCCGTCCTCACAACGTGGGTGCCCTCTTGGCAGCTTCATGTTTCCGTTCGAAGACGTCCTACATTCTACTGCCAAAGCCCAGGCTCCCTTATTATTGGTGTTGGCTCAAACTTTCACCGGACCTCACGCACACCACAGGGCTTTTCAACTTTATTTATACTTCTATATAAATAATAGCACAAAAGCCTCTATTTTTCAACTGGTAAACGTTTATAGGTCTACCTTTATGTGCAATTCCTTTAACTGCTCTTCTGAAACCTCAGAAGGAGCATCTGTCATCAAGCACACTGCATTTTGAGTCTTTGGAAATGCAATTACATCCCTTATGGTGTCGCTACTTGTTATAATCATTGCAAGCCTATCCAATCCATAAGCTATACCCCCATGGGGAGGAGCACCGTATTTGAAAGCCTCCATCAAAAATCCAAATCTTTCCCACGCTTTTTCTTCGCTAAATCCTAAAACTTTAAACATTCTTTTTTGAAGTTCAGTATCGTGTATCCTTATACTGCCTCCACCAATCTCTGTACCATTTAAAACTATGTCATAAGCCTTTGCCCTGACTTTTAAAGGTTCCTTTTCCAGTAGCTCTATATCTTCATCTTTAGGAGCAGTAAAAGGATGGTGCTTTGCTACATACCTTTTTTCTTCTTCGTCGTACTCTAAAAGCGGAAAATCTACTATCCAAACAAACTCATATTTATTCTCATCAATTAAATTAAATCTCTTGCCAAGCTCTATCCTCAAATGAGCCAAAGTATCAAAAACTATTTCATCTTTGTCTGCCACAATTAATAGCAAATCTCCGGCTTCTGCCTCAAGTCTATCGAGTATTTTCTTCATTTCTTCTTCACTTAAAAATTTAGTAGCAGGAGATTTCACTTCATTTTCAAAAACCTGCATCCACAAAAGTCCTTTAGCTCCATAAGTCTTTGCAAACTCTACTAATTCGTCCAACTGTCTCCTTGGCATAGAAGCAGCACCTTTTACATTTATACCTCTCACAGAACCGTTATTTTTTAAAGCAGTCTTAAACACATTAAATTCAGATTGTGCCACTATATCAGATAAATTCTTAAGTTCCATTCCAAACCTCAGGTCTGGTTTATCTGTCCCAAATCTCTCCATAGCTTCTTGATAAGATAATCTTTTAAAAGGAATTGGTACTTCAATGCCTAAAGTCTCTTTAAATATCTCTGTTATCATCTTTTCATTAATTTCCAAAACATCTTCTACTTCTACAAAGGACATTTCTATATCTATTTGTGTAAATTCTGGTTGCCTATCAGCCCTCAAATCCTCGTCTCTTAAACACTTAGCAATTTGGTAATATTTATCAAATCCAGAAATCATAAGAAGTTGTTTAAATATTTGAGGAGACTGAGGCAAAGCATAAAATTTTCCTGGATAAATTCTACTGGGTACAAGGTAATCTCTTGCACCTTCTGGCGTACTTTTAATTAAAAGAGGTGTTTCTATCTCTATAAAACCATTTCTGTTTAAAAAGTCACGAACCACTTTAGTTATTTTAAACCGAGTCATTAAATTTTGTTGCATTAAAGACCTTCTCAAATCTAAGTATCTGTATTTCAACCTTATAGCTTCTGATACATTGCTCCTATCCTCTATTGGAAAAGGCGGAGTCTCTGATTTGCTTAAAATTTTTAAAGTATTAGCATATATTTCAATTTCTCCTGTAGAAATTTTAGAATTTACATTTTCCGGAGCCCTTTTTACCACTTTTCCCTCTATTGCCAGTACATATTCACTTCTTACGATTTGCACTTTTTCAAAGGCTTCAGAAGAAACCTCATTGCTAAAAACCACCTGCACAATGCCTGTTCTATCTCTTAAATCTATAAACACTAATCCTCCATGGTCTCTTCTCCTTTGTACCCATCCCATTACTACAACAGACTTATCTATATCTTCAATTGTCAATTCTCCACACATGTGAGTTCTTTTAAGACCATTTAATTGTTCTCCCATTTAACTCCCTCCGTTTATATATTTTTTATTCTTTGTTCTATCTCATCAATGGATATTTCTATTTCGCTTCCATCTCTCATATTTTTTAATTTAACTTTGTTTTCCTTCATCTCTTCTTCTCCTATTACAATAGCAAATTTCGCATTAAGCTTATTTGCATACTTCATTTGTGCTTTTAAACTTCTATCCATGTTGTCTCTTTCTACTTTTAATCCATTAAATCGCAGTTTATTAGCAAGAGCAAAAGTAAATAATTTTGCTTCTTCCCCAACATAAGCGATAAACAAATCTACGCCTTCAGGTTTTGGAATTTCAATGCTATTTTGCTCTAATGTAATAAGGAGCCTCTCTAACCCCATTCCAAAACCTACTCCCGGCATAGAAGGCCCTCCGCATTCTTCTATAAGGCCATCATACCTTCCTCCACCGCACACAGTTCCTTGAGCTCCGATGTCTTTTGAAATTATTTCAAAAGCAGTTTTGGTATAATAATCAAGTCCTCTCACAATCCTGGGGTCAATTATATAACCATAGCCCATTACATCCAAATATTTTTGTAACTCTTCAAAATGATTTTTGCAGTCATCGCACAAATAATCTGTAATAAGAGGCGCATCTTTGGTTATCCTCTGACAGCTTTCAACTTTACAGTCTAATACTCTCAAAGGATTTATCTCATATCTGACTTTACAGTCATCACACAAATACTCCAAATTCTCCTTTAAAAAATCCTTAAGTACTTTATTATAATTTTTTCTACAAACAGGACATCCTACACTGTTTATTCTAAGCTCCAAATTATTAAGCCCCAATTTTTTTAAAAGTGTCATAGCAACACTTATAACTTCTGCATCTGCAGAAGCGCTTTTAGCACCAAAAATTTCTACTCCAAATTGGTGATGTTCTCTTAACCTTCCCGATTGAGGCCTTTCATATCTGTAAACAGGAGTTATATAGTACAATTTGGTAGGCTGTGTTTCTGCATACAAATTGTGCTCTATAAATGCTCTTACAGCTGGAGAAGTACCTTCAGCCTTTAAAGTAATGCTTCTCCCCCCTTTATCAGTAAAAGTGTACATCTCTTTTCTCACAATGTCAGTAGATTCCCCTACTCCTCTTAAAAACAACTCAGTATGTTCAAAGCCAGGCGTTCTTATCTCTTTAAAACCGTAAACATCACATATCTCCCTTATGAGTCCTTCTATATATTGCCATTTATATGATTCTGAAGGGAGAATGTCCTTTGTCCCTCTTGGCGCTTTTGTAAGCATTTCACCAACTCCTTTTAAATTTTGTAAAAACTTTATACATTTAAAAACCCCTCGTCTGCAAAAATTTGCAGGGACGAGAGGTTAAATCCCGTGGTGCCACCCTGATTTGGACTCATTCCCTTAACGCAGGTTCACGGAGCCAGCCTACATTATCGACTGGTCTGCTCACAGGTGTCATTCACAACAGCATAAGTATGAAGATACTCTCAATCGCGGTATCTTCTCCCTGTATACTTGCTATTGCTACTCTCCTGGTCATCGCATTTATCCCTCATTTTATTTGATATTATATATTATACTATTATTGGCTGTCAATCACAATTATCTTTTTATATTTTTATCGCTAATTGGGCATTGTTCTACAATATTTTTTTATACTTTTATAATATCTCACGATAGTGTAAAATTATCGTAGGATTTTTTAAGTGAAAAAAAACAAGAGACAACCCCTGTGATAAAATAGATTATGGAAAACAAAACAACACAGAAAGGGGTGTCTCTTGTGAAAAAACATATCTTTGAGGATATTATACTACAAAATGCTCTAAATTTCACTAGAGAAGTGGTAGACATTTTTGACGATTTATTAAACAAAGGAATGAATATTACAGAGCTTGCAGCAAGGATAAAGGAACTGACGGACAAACTAGGTAGAGAGGCAATAGAAGCAATTATTGAAGAGTTAGATAAGATAATAAAAGAAGACAAGAGAAGGAAAGAAAAATGGGTA